>NZ_PPFB01000002.1 GCF_002899455.1 Streptomyces sp. DH-12
TGGGTGAGGTCCGCGCCGTTGAGCTGAGCGTGGGTGAGGTCCGCGCCGCCGAGTTGGGCGCCGGTGAGATGCAAGGCAGTGAGGTCAGGATGCTGGTCGGGGTCAACGTGGTGGCGGTTCTGTGGGCGGGTGAGTGTGGTCAGTGCCTGCTGCACATCCGCCGCAGGTTCAGGAGGCAAGCGTTGCGGGATGGACGGCGGTGGCAGCTTCGGTGCGGGGCGTGGCGCGCGCTCCCGGATGAACGCGTTCAACACCTGCGTCGCGTGCGTGGCCTGATCCGGGGCGTCCTGGACGATCTGCTCCAGTGCGATGACGCCGCCGATGCGGACGTACATCTGGTCGGAGCCCAGGCGCTCCAATGCCTTGACGAACCGGTCGGTGACCTGACCACGCCGGGTGAGTCGGTAGGTGGATGCGGTGAACAGCAGCGCGATGCCGGCGCCGAGGACGGCAAGGAGCTGCACCACCGCCGTGCGGAACCCGGTCGCCAGGGCCGCCTGTCCCGGCATCGGACCTTTGCCCTTGAGATGGTCAGCGTCCAACCACCACGGCCCCCGCCACACCAGCAGCACCGCTCCGACCGCTACGGCCGCCACCAGCGTCCAGCCCACGGCGAGCAGGAGGCGTCTGCGCGTCTTCTGCGACGCAACCAGCCCCCGGGCCCACGCGACCAGCCGCCGCTTCGTCCATCGTTCACGCATACCCATTACACAGCGGCAGAGGACTCCCCGGTTCCTGCGCAAGCCGCGCGCTGCCGTGCGTCCCGGCTCCGCTCGCTCCTGGCTCCGCACCCTCGCGGACGCCTGGGTGATGTTGCGATCCGCTTCCGTCTGTTGCCGTCCGTCCCCGTCTGGCGTCGGATAACCTCTCCTTATCCGACGTCAGGAACCGCAGGAGGAGCGCCCGTTGACCACCGCCCCCGAGCACCCGTCAGGAGAGGCCCCCGGGCCACTCGTTACCGCCGTCCCCGACGAGCGGGCCGCCCGCTTCGCCCAGTGGGCCGAGCGCCACGGTGTGGAGGTCGCCCAGCGCCTCCAGGACGCCGAGGAGTTCGCCGACGAGGTACAGCGACGCCTCACGCCCGCCAACACCACCGACACGTACGAGAAGGCATGGAGGGTCTGGACGCGGTTCTGTGCTGAGCGCGAGCTGCCCGAGGAGGAGGCGACCCGCGGCCTCCTGGTGACGTTCGTCGTGTGGATGCTGGACCGGGGCCAGGTGAGCGGGAAGGGCTACGCGCCGTCGTCCGCCGGGACGATCCTCGCCGGGGTCGTCGTGGAGCTGCGCCGCCGTGGCGTGGAGGTGAGCCGGGACGACCAGGCGGAGGCCCGGGCGCGGCTGGGGGCCGCCGCCGTGAAGCTGCTCCAGGCCGGGGAACGGCGCGGCCGGGGCCAGGCGGCCGCGGCCGAGGTGCCCGACCTGTACCGGGTGGTGCGCGCCTGCCCCGACACCCTCGCCGGGGCCCGGGACAAGGCGCTCATCCTGACCGGCTTCCACTACGCCTCCCGGGCGCAGGACCCCGCCGGCCTCCTCGCCGGGGACGTCACCCTAACGCCGCGCGGCCTGGTCGTGTCCGTCCTCACCGGCAAGACCAAGCACTCCGTCCGGGACGCGAAGATCAACTATCAGGCTGACCCGGAGGTCTGCCCGGTGGAGGCGTGGAAGGCGTACCGGGCTCGCCTGGCCGCCGAGGCCGCGCCGCGCTGGTCGGAGCCGGACGCGCCCGCCTTCGTCGGCGTCGACCGGCACGGCAACGTGACTGGCGGCATGGTCCCGGACTCCGTGACCCGGGCCGTCAAGCGGATCAGCGTCCGGGCCGGGGTCCCCCTCGGCTGGACCGGCCACTCCCTCCGCATCGGCCTAGCGACGACGGCCCGCAAGCGCGGGAAGGACGCCGTAGCGATCGCGGACCAGGGCGGTTGGGCTCGGCACTCCCGCTCCATGAACGGCTACTTCCAGCGGGTCGACGGGTGGGAGGACAACGCCACCGCCGGCCTCACGGGCCCGGGCTCACCTCAGCTTGTTCAAGTCCCGCTGACTCATGCCGAACAGCACGTTCGGCTCGTCGTACCGGAAGGGGTATCCGACGATGAGCGCGGCAGCGATGAAGACCCCGTTGGGCATGTAGACGTCCGTCGCGTCCTCGATCAAATGCTTCACACCGTAGCTGTTGGCGGAGCGCGTCTTGATCGGCATGACGTTGTTATACAGCCACTGGGCCGTCTTTAGGACCAGGTTCTCCTCGCGTCGCAGCCGCTCGCGCGCGGCTGCGAGTTCGGCACGCCGCCGGCCAACGGTCAGACGATCGGAGTCAAAGACGCCGATGCCGAAGTCGGTGAGCGTCCTGTGCTCTTCCATCACTTCGGCCAGGGTCGGCCAGCTGAGCTGGCGGCGGTGAGCGGCCATGTACGTCGTGCCGGTGGCGGCCTGAAAAGCGTGAATCCACAGCTTGTGACGGCGGTTCTGGGTCATCGGGTTCTCCTCGCAGGGCTGCCCACGTCCCCCGCACGGATGTCTGATGACCTTGGCGGAAGTGCTGGGCGCGATTCGGAAGAACCTTGTCCTCGCCGTCACGGCGGACGTGGGCCACTGTGACTCGGAGCGGGCAGGCGCTGGCTGCCGGGAGCAGTATGGCACGGTCGGTCCCCCGTGGTCGAATTCAGGGTCAGGAGGCCAGCCCCGGCGAGCGCTGGAGGGCGTACGTAGGCGAGGCGGCCGACTCGATGGCGGGCAGCAGATGGTCCTCGGCCGCAGGGAACATCGGTACAGCCGTTGGTGCTGCGCGTCCAGGCGGGCAGAGCCCGCAGCGTGGCTGCCTGGTCGTCCGGGGCGCCGGTGGGTACGCGGATGCGGAGATGGCCGGTCTCCCCAGTGACCTGTACTGCGCGAACCACGCCCGCTCGGTGCCGCCTGAGGCGGGAGGAACGCTGAAACCCCCGCCGGAGCGGGGGTTTCAGGGCGGGCAGAGGGCTGCCTGGCGGGTGTTACTTCCACCCATGCAGGGTCAGGGTGCCGGCGGACTGGTCGAGGCAGCCGCGTAGGCCCGCTCCCGGGTACTCGATGATGTCTTCGGGGAGGTCATGGTCGGCGAACCACTCGAGCGCGAGGCACTTGGCCGGCTCCTTGTTGACGGGTGTGCCCTCCCACTCGGTAGCCGAGAAGAAGAAGCCGATCCGCTCGAATCCGCCTTCCTGGTGGTGCACGACGTGAAGGAGCCGGAGCTGAGCGGGGTCAGTCCTGACGCCGGTCTCCTCGAACAGTTCTCGGGCCGCCCCGACGGTCAGGGGCTCGCCCTGGTCGAGCTTGCCGGACGGCAGGTGCCACCGACCGTAGCCGTAAGGGCCGCCTCTCTGCGAGAGGAGGATCTTCTCGCCGTCACGGAGCAGGACGTGGGTGTCGATGGTGGGCTGTGCCGGCTGTCCGTTCATGTTTCCTGAGGGGTCGGGGAGGTAGCTGAAGCCTCCGACGGTAGCGGGAGGGCGAGGATCGCATCGGCTATTCGCTGCGCAACCTCCGGTGGGGTGATCTCGGTGGTGTCGATGCCGAGCACCTTGGCGCCCATGCCCTCGATGGATGCCGCGGCGTCCTGGTACAGCTCGACCTCCCGGGCCGGTGCAGTCGGGTCTGCTCGGAAGCGATGCGTCACACCAGCTCTGGCGACACGGCCCGCGATCGTGTGGGGGGCAGCGGTGAGGATCACTGCCAGATCGGGCGGTGGCGCATAGGCGTTGAGAAGGCGGAGAAAGTCGAGGGGAACGCCGTCGAGCCGCTGAAGGACGAACGTGGATGCCACGTACCGGTCGGAGATGAGCAGGTCCCCGCGGGCAAGGGCTGGATTGATGGTGGTTTCCACGTGCCTGTACCGCGCGGCTGCGACGAGGCAGGCCAGAGCCATGCCGTGAAGCTGACCGCCGTGCGTGCGCGTGAAGTCACCGAGGAAGTCGCCCGAGGGCGGCTCGACCGTCCACTGAGCGGCGACACTCCGGGTGGACAGAGCAGTGCGCAGGTTCCGAATGGTGGTGGACTTCCCGACTCCGCTCGGTCCGTCGATGCTGACGAAGATTCCTTTGCGCGCCCCGGTCATGCGGCGGCTTCCAGTCCGGTCGTCCGGTTCCGCTCGTACTGTTCGCGGGTGAGCAGGGCAAGCGTGGCCCGGATCTCCTCAAGGGGGACATCCCCGAACTGGATCCCGACGCTGAAATTGAATTCGTCGCGCTGGCGCATGGACTCCTCGGCACCGTCCTGGGTGAGGTCCACGTCGCCGTAGGCGAGAAGTTCGTCCGCCTTGTAACCGTCCTTGATGAGGGTCTGCCACACCGGGGTGCCGGGATAGGGCCGGAACTCGAAGACGCTGGCCCGGATGTCGCCGGGGTGCTGGTCGGCGATGGCCCACAGGTTGCGGATGTGCCGGACCGTGGCGGTGAGGTCGTCCGAGGACTCGCCGGGGAAGCCGAGGATGAAATAGCCCTTCACTCCGATGCCGTGGGCGACCAGGCGCTGGGCGACGCGTTCGGTCATTTCGGCGTCGATGCGCTTGTCCATGGCGGCAAGGACGCGGTCGCTGCCGGACTCGATCCCCAGGGCGACCTCCCGCAGCCCGTTGGCGACGAGCCTCTCCAGCTCATGGTCCGTGCAGCGGTCGAGGACATTGATGCGTCCGGTTGCGTCCCACACGTACCGGTCGCCGATCCGGTGCCGGGTGAAGGCTTCCATCTGCTCGTCGATGACCCTTTTGGCGCCGAGGAACAGGTCATCGACGAACCGGAATGCGGTCACGCCGTACCGGGCGTTTAGCGAGTCCAGCTCGCCGATGATGTTCTCGGGGGAGCGAACCCGGATCTTCACGTCGGGGTTGGCGCTCCAGGCGGCCCCGCAGAAGGTGCAGTTGTACGGGCAGCCGCGGCTGCCGACGATGTTCGCCTCCAGGTGCCCGTGGGCGGCGCCGGTCGTCAGCCATCCAGCTGCCCGGCTCGCGGCGAGGCGGCGGTCAGTGGGGGTGGGCACCGCACGGTAGGGGTCCTGCGGCAGGAAAGCCCGGTTCACGTACGGCAGGCCGTTGATGTCGGGGCCCAGCATCTGCCCGCTGGTGCAGGGGTCGGCCACGCCGCCAGCCCGGCTGCCGAGGACCGGGTCGCGCCAGAGCACCCCAGGCAGCTCCCGGCGGTGCTGCACGTCCTCCAGGAGGGCCGCGACGCGTAACTCCCCCTCCCCGAGAACCAGGGCCTTGAGGTGACGCATACGGGGGTCAGCGAGGACACGGTCCGGCATGGCCTTGGCGTGATGCCCGCCCACCATGAGCGCGATCTGCGGGTCCAGCTTCTCGGCGATGCGCGCGGACATCTCGTAGGTGGGGGCGAGGAGGTTCATCGCGGCCCAGCGCGGTGCCGTGTCGTTGATGATCTGCGCCGCTTCTTCGACGCCCAGCCCGTGCGCTTCGGCGTCGAGGACACCGACGTTGAATCCGGCGCGCTGGGCGTAGGTGGCGATGTAGGCCATCCCCAGCACGGGGAGGGTGTAGTCGTTGGTGCGTGGCCGCAGCCCGTAGTCGCGCAGTGGCGCGTTGACGAATACGGCGTCGAGCGGGTGGGCGGGGTCAGCGCCCGAGAGCAGCGTCAAGTGCCGCATGGGTCCTCCAGATCAGTGGGGGCGTGCGCGCCCCAGGTGAGGGTCGAGAGGGTCAGGGTGTGCAGGGCTGTGCGGTCGGAACCGGCCCAGCCGGTCCATAGCGGCCCGAACGTCTTGTCCTTCTTGTCGGGCCAGGGGTAGGCGGGGGCGATCCTGGCGGCCCAGGTCCGCACGGCGAGGTCGTCGTGCGGGTAGGTTCCGAAGTCGCCGGTGAAGTCGCAGGCGGCGGCAGCCGCGGTCCACGGGCCGACGCGGGGGATGCACGTGAGGGCGGTGGCCAGAGGGCCGGCGTGCAGGTTCTCCCAGGCGTGGTGCTTCCGCTCGTACTCCGTTGCAGCGGCCAGCAGGGCAGTGCGGTGGAACCTCGCGCCGACGGCTGTGAACTGCTCTTCGGTCAGGCCGAGGACCACGGCCGGCGCGGGCGCCACGGAGAGCGCGCCTTGCGGGCCCTCGACGGTGGTGCCGTAGGTACGACACCAGGCGCGGTAGAGCTTGCGGGCCTGGTCGGCGCGTACGACCTGCCGCAGGATCGCGGTGGTGACGGCGTCCCACAGCCATGGGTTCGCCAGCCGCTGGGTGACTCCGAGCCGGGCGAGCCCTTCGCGGAGAGAGGCCGGTGCCGTGGGCGGCAGATGGGCGGGGTCGGTGCTGACGAACTTGGGCTTGAAGTCCTCGGTGCCGTCCACGCAGGTCGTGTGAATGCCGTCCCGGTCGTGAGACACAGCCCAGATCCCGGAGGCGGTGCGGACGGCACGGGCATGTGTGCCGTCGCTGTAGCTGTGCCAAGCGGGGTGGTCGGTCGTCAGTACGACGGTCATTTGATGCTCCTGGTTGCGTGCGGTGGCTTGGCCGTAGCCTCTCGCGGCACCAGGGTGCGGCACGCCGTAGGTACGGGAACCCGCGCATCAGCCGATGAGCTGGTGCCGGACGAGGTGGGCGCGCATCGCCTGATAATCCGGAAGCGTCGGCGGGCGGGACTCCTCCGGTTCACTGCCCAGGATGGCGGGGGCCGGCCAGGTCTCCGGAGGAACGAGGAGGCCGGCTTCTCAGTGGTCATGGCGCTGAGGATGCGAGTGGCCAGGGGTGACGAGCCGGCGTAGAAATCGTGGGGACCTCGGCGGGATCTCGGCCCTGTGTGGGGAGCGGTTCCGCGAAAGCGAGGCGTAGAGGGTTCAACAGGTGCCTCCCTTGAAGGGTGATGTCCTTGCCGCCCGGTTGAGGAACGGAGCGGCAAAGGGGCGATGAGGCCCGGCTCGGGACGGTGAACTTGCCGTGGGGGAACACGAGTCGGACAGTGCGCCCCGCGCCGGGAGTCGAACCTGCTCGGCGGCCCGGTCAGGGGACACACGGGCCGCCGAGCAAGGGCTATGCGGTGCTCTCCAACTCGGTGAAGAGCTCGTCGAGGCTGAGCAGCCGGAACACGCCGAGCCTGCGGACCATCTGCGAGGCGAGAACGGTCGACAGGAGCGGATGGCCGTACGGGATCGGCCCGTCGGGGCGTTCCACGACCTGCACGTTTCCGTCGCGGACGCCGTAGCCGACGCCGTTCACCCCGTACAGCGGGGCGCTGAGAGCGAGGAGCACCGTCGGTTCGGCGGTGAGGTGCGGGCACAGCTCCGCGGCAGCGTGTGCGTGCTCCGGGCACACGGGCGGCTGGTTGGTGAGCACCGGCTCGTCACCAGGGTCCACGGTGTTCGGGCCCGCGAGGAAGATCCAGCCGAGCGGGGTCCGCGCCGGTCCGGCGCACACCTGGCAGCGCAGTGTCTGCATGCAGCCGCGCTGCCGCAGGGGGTGCATCATCCGCCACTGCGGCCGTCCCATCGGCCGCTCCTGGTCATCGACGGGGCCGAAGCCGCAGCGGGCCCACAGCACACCCCGCAGGTCGCGGTCGCGGGGGTCCTCGTCGGCGTAGCGGAGCCGGTAACGGCCGCCTCCGATCGGGGTGAACCGCAGGTTGTCGGGGGCGGCTTCCTCTCCCTCACGCTGGATGACAAAAGGGATCAGGCGCGGGTCGGGGCGCACGGTGGTATTCCTCGTACGGGGCAGGGTGGTGCGGGCGGTGGTCATGCGGCCTCCTCGAGGCAGCGGAGGGCGGCGAGCCGGTCGTGGAGTTCGTTGGCGGTCCAGCCCAGCCGGCGCAGGTGCGCTGTCGCCGCCCGGTACTCGCCGGGCAGGGGGGCGGTCTGCAGCGTGCGGGCGCGCAGGACGAGCTGCGCCGCGGCAGTGTCCTGTTCGGCCTGGCTCGCCACGGCGATGGTGACCAGTCGGGCGAGGTGCCCGCGGAGCCGCTCGGCGAGCTGGGCAGTGTACGCCTCGGGCGGGAAGACGTCGTCCAGGGCGGCGGCGACGTCGTCCAGCAGGGCGCCGCCGTCGAACGCGGTCCAGCCGCGGAGCCGGTCCAGCACGGTGGTGAGCTGCCCGATGTCCAGGGGTGGCGTCCACGGGCTCACAGGGCGGGTGGAGCGGGGGACGGTACCGGGCGCGGTCATGGCCTGTCGTCCACGGCGAGGGCGCACCAGATGGTGGCGCCGTCGTGGTCGGTTCCCCAGGTGCCGCCGTGCGCAGCCGCAAGGATGCCGACGAAGAAGAGGCCGCGGCCGCGCTCGGCGTCGTCGGGGGCGTTGCGGGCGACCGGCCGGCCGGGGGTCCCGTCGTGGACGGCCAGACGCAGGAAGCCGTCCCGGACCGTCACGGTCATGGTGATCTGCTTGCCGTCACCGTGCTGGATGGCGTTGGTGACCAGCTCGGAGACGATGAGCGTGACGTCGTCGACCAGCGCCTCGAGGCCGAAGTGGCGCAGCCGGGCCGCGGTCAGCTTCCGGGCCGTCCCCACGCGATGCGCGTCCTGTTCGGCCTCGTTCGCCACGGCGATGGTGACCGGCCGGGCAAGGTGCCCGCGGAGCTGCTCGGCGAACTGGGAAAGATCGGAAGTGGTCACTGTCCCTCCCCGGCAGGGAGGCAGCACCAGGCGCAGGTGCCGTCTGGAGTGAACCCCCAGCACCCACCGAGTTCGGACACGAGTATGTCGATCAAGAGCAAACCGCGCCCGTTCTCCGAATCCGGGCCGGCGTACTGCGGTGAGGGGACGGCTGAGGGGGAGCCGTCGTGCACTTCCAGGCGGATCTGGCCCGGGGCCTGCATGCAGCCGCGGACTTCCACGGACGGCCCCCGGCCGTGAACGACTGCGTTGGTACACAGTTCGGACACCACGATCAGGAGGGCGTCGACCTGTGTTTGCGGCATCCGGCTGTAGCAGCGAACCCATGCCCTGGTCACGCGGCGGGCGGCCTTGACGCTTTCCGGGGCTGCGCGCATCACCATGCCGAAGGCCGGTGGAAAGACGGAACCGGCGTGTACCGAAGAAGCCTCCAACAGGCTGGTCGATCCGGCTTCTCTGGGTGGCATAGGACGGAACTCCTTGGTTCGCGATTGTGCACGCCTGGGCACTCTGAGCGACTTTCCTAAGAGCGTGGCAATCAGCCCCGGACGGCTCCACCCCCAAACCGACCTCGGGATCTGGAGCGAAGTTGGCCCACTTCCTCGGAAGTTCCCCGGATCTACCTCGGAACCGCTAAGTCGCTTCGGAACAGGGCAACTTGCCTAGGAAAGCGTTCTACCGTCGGGGCGGTGACGTGCTCGGCAGAGGGATGGGAGAGACCATGTTGTTCTTCCGGCGCACCTGCGAAGCCCGCGGCATCCGCCATCCCGACGACTTCCTGACCCGGTACAGGGAAGCCGCCGCACGGCTCGGGCTGCAGAACGCGGACGAACCGGCTCCCAAGACCGTCGAGGGGTGGATCTACGAGGGCCGCAAGCCCCAACGGGTGTTCCGGCCGGTCATTGTCGAGATGCTCGGGTACAGCATCGAGACGTTATGGACGGAGGCGCCTGACAGCGCGACACCCAAGTTCGCTCCGCTCACGGACGCGTCACCAAATACATCCCCCACGGGCTCCAGTGCGGGCCTGGACGACATGAAAAGGACGGGCGCGATGGCTGTGCGACGAGCGAAGGACTTTCTTCTGGGGGCCGACCGCGAGCGAGTCGGCGAGGACACGCTCGGGCTGCTCGATGACGAGGTGCAGCGGCTCGCCGCCGCATACCCGCGCGAACCGCTTTCGGCGATCTGGGACGACCTGCTGGAGACCCAGGAGCAGGTCTTCCGCCTGCTGGAGGGCGGACGGGTCCGACCCTCGCAGTTGCGTGACTTGAACGTCAAGGGCGCTGTCCTGTCGTTCATGGTCGCCAAGGGATTCAACGACATGGAGGTCCCCCACCAGGCCCTCACCATGACCCGCGTCGCGGCCGCGTGCGCCCGCGACGCGGAGCACGCCGGCCTGATCGCAGCCACCGAAGGCCTCAAGTCCCTCATCACCTACTGGGCGGACAAGCCCACTGACGCCTACCACTACGCCAACCAGGGCGCAGCAGTGGCGGAGCACCAGCGCGGCACCGTCGGCCTGTGGCTCCTCGGTCTGCAGGCGCGTGCCGCCGCGGTGCTCGGCGACGAGGAGACGGTGCGCACCGCCAACCAGCAGGCCGCCGACCGGCGAGAGCGCGTCGTCCCCGACGATCTGGACGCCCTGGGCGGACTGTTCACCTATGCCTCGGAGAAGCAGCTCTACTACACCGTGGAGGCCGAGGCTCTCCTCGGCCACGGCGGTGCCCAGCTCGTCCAGCAGGCGGAGCAGGCCGTGCAAGGGTTCAGCGACCCCACCGCCCCGAACTGGGCCTTCGGCGACCTCGCCGGCTCTCAGTGCGACCTGGCGCTCGTCCGCCTCTACGGCGGGGACCTGGACGGCGCGGCCGCGGCCATCCGGCCGGTGCTCGACCTGCCCGCCTCGCACCGCAACAACGGCATCGTCATGTCGGCGATGCGGGTCCGGCACGCCCTGACGGGCGGCCCCGCCCGCGAGGCCGTCGTTGCGCGGGATCTGCGTGCGGAGATCGAGGCGTTCCCCACCAGCCGACCCGCTCTGCCACACAGGTAAAGTCCGGGCATGCACCCGGTAGAACGTTCCAGCGCGCGCCTTGAGCTGCGGGAACTCGCTCCTGACGACGTGGGAGCCGTGTTCGCCGTCTACGGCAGCGCCGAGGCGACGGAGCACCTGAGTTTTGAACCGCGCAGTCGTGATCAGGTCGAACAGATCGTGAAGCGGTCCATCGCCGCAGCCACCGCAACACCCCGCACCGAGTACGCCCTTGCCGTCATCGAACGGGACACGGCAGAGCTGATCGGGTTCGGCCGCCTGGCCACCGACCCGCACCAGCAGCGCGGCGCCACCATGGGCTTCGCGCTGCGCCCCGCTTCCTGGGGCGTCGGGTACGGGCTGGAGACGGTCAAGCTGCTCCTCGGCGTCGCGTTCGACGATCTGGACCTTCACCGTGTCTGGGGTGCACGCTCCCCCCTCAATACGGCCTCCGCCCGCACGATGGAGGCCGCGGGCATGGTCGAGGAGGGGACCATCCGGGAGCACGTGTTCAAGGCCGGGAAGTGGCGTGACTCCGTCGTGCACGCCATCCTCGATCGGGAGTGGAACGCCGCCCGCTGAACTCCCAGCGGGCGGCGCCCCGTTGTCAGGCAGTGCCGTCGAAGCCGCCGAGCGGCACCTTCGTCAGCGGGTCGTCCCCCGGTTTGACGAGGGTCCGGTCGTAGACCGTGTCCGCGGTGTTCGAGCCCTCCGACCAGCGACCGCGGCGGTTGCGCTCCCGCAGGGGCACCCCGGCCGCGATCATGTCGGTGTTCGGGCCGGCCCGCAGGCTGTGTGCCCGCACCTTCTTCCCGCCCAGGTACGGGATCCCGGCCCGGCCGGCGAGGAGCTGCACACGGTCGTTGACCGCGCCGCCCTTCATGCGCTCCCCACGCCGGGTGGCGAGCTTGCGGTTCGCGAGCCGGCCGGTGACGGTCAGGGCCCGGAAGACCGGGAGGTCCGGAGCGTGGGCGCCGAGCTCCTTGAGTACGGCGAACCAGGCCTTGGCGCGGTCGACCAGGCGGATGTCGTCGCGGTCGGCGATGAACTCGGTGGCGCCCTTGGCCTGCCGGTCCGTCTTGGACGTCGCCGTGGTGACGAGCAGCCCCGTGGGCAGGATCCGCACGTGCTTGACGAGCAGGTCGGTCAGCTCGGCGCGCCGGTGCAGGTTGGAGTAGGCAAGCGTCAGCATGAACGCGTCCCGCTTGCCGATGTTCGTGGACTCGTCGCACTGCTCGAGGCACTTGAGCAGGTAGGGAAGGGTGAGCGCGGCCGCGCGGTCGACCTCCCCGCCGGCGGCCGCCCACTCCTGCCGCCAGAGCCGGATCTTCCCGCGGACGCGCGTGGGGTCGGGTCGCATGTCGGCCGGTTGCCAGTTCCAGATGCGGCTCATGTACTGGCGGACCGTGTCCGGCTTGAACTCCCCTGCCTTTCCGCGACGGATGAGGTGCAGGCCGTAGGAGGTGTACGTCGCCGTGGTGCACGGATAGGCCACCCGCGGCGGATTCTGCCGCGCGCACCACTGCTGGAAGGCGCGGATGGTGGAGTCCCGGTTGATCCGCGTGTTCTCGGCGAGGTCCGGCTCGGCGAGGTCTTCCTTGTCCTCCTCGGTGATGCGGAAGTCGTCCTCCGTCCACGGCGGTCGCTCGTCGGCGCGCGGTGGCATCTCGCCGGGGGCGAGCATCGTGTGCCGAGTGAGCAGGTAGCGCACCGGCTCCGACTGCTGCTCGGGGCCGACGAGTTCGGCGTCGATGACCTCCAGCTCAGCGCCGCCGGGGTCGGGGTCCAGTCGTTCCAGTCGTTCGATGGTCACCGCGCGGCCTCGACCGGGTAGTCGGGGTAGTTATTCCAGCGTTCGGCCTGATCGCGGTACCCGGCCAGCGCGCGCACCCCGCTGAGGATGTCGCCGTGGCGGAGGAACTTCTCGGCCGCGCCGAGTGCGTACCCGGTCGACTCCCAGAACATCGCGCCGGTGATCTTGACGTGTGTTTCGGCGAGGGAGTTGCCCTGGCTCCCCAAGGGTGAGCCGTAGGGAGGCGCTTCGGTCGGATCCGGTCGCTCGCCCTTCGGGCTGTGTCCGTGTCCGGAGCCTCGCGTATGGGCCATGCGGGTCCCTTCCCCTAGGTGACGGCTATTCCAAGCAGAATAACCGCCAAGGGTGACCTAACTCAGCTCCGACGTGCCGAAGTTGGTCAGCCAAACCCTGGAATAACCCTGGACTCACTCTGAGAGATTATGGAACTCTTCTATCCCGGGCTAATTCCGGGTTAGTTACCTGAGAGGCGTTCTCCGTGGAAATCACGATCAAGCTCCCCGACCCGGCGTCACCGGAGGTCATCGCTGCGCTCGCCGACCTCCTTGCCCGCATCGGCTCTGACGCCACGGTCACCACCGACGCCGAATGGACCGTCGACCGAGCCGTGAAGCTCCTGCGCGACACCAACGCCCGCACGCTGGTGCTCGTAGAGGCGGCGATCGAGGGGGAGGGATGGGTCGACGGGCCGTCCTTCCGCGCCAAGTGGGGAGAGACTGCGCTGCGCGGCCCGTCCCAGACCATCACCAAGGCCATCCGCCGCGGTGCCGAGCGAGGCGACTGGTCCCCCGAGATCACGCCACCGTTCAAGCCGACCACCCCCGACAAGCAAGGCTGGTCCAAGACCGGAGGCTATTACCTCGCTGACGGCCTGCTTCCCGTCTTCACGGAGGCCATGCGGGTACTGAGGGAGCAAGGACCCGACAAAGAGAACAACACGTGACCACCAGACCATGGCTCCCTGTTGCTCGACCCGTCGTACCAGCGACGATCAAGCAGTGCGACTCGCTCAGCGCCTCGGTCGCCGCACGGCGAGCCCATGTCGATCGGGCGTGTCTCCCGGCCTGCACCGCGCTGCGGGCCGGTGGGCCGACCCGGCTCACGCACCACAACGGCGGCGGGCCTGCGCGCCTGGTGCTCAACGGTCAGTCGGACGAGGACATAACCTCGGCGCGCGTCGACCCCGCGCGGACACCCCCGGTCCAGTGGATCGGACGGCCCGTCAGCATCCGGCTCCCGGACCGGCCGACGTTAACAGTCCGGGCGACTGCTACCTCGTCTGACCTGCAAAGTTCCTAAATCTCGCCCTCAGACGAGGGCCCATAGGCGGGGAACCCGGTGCCCAACCGGCGTCGACCCGCAGGCCGTGCCTGCACCACCTCTTCCTCGGCGGCCGGGGCGGGCGGCTCGACGGCGGCCCGCTCGGCAGCTGTCCGGCCGCGCTCCCGGCAGTCGCCAACTGGCGACTGTTCTTCGACGCGACGAAATCCGGTGCCCAACGGGCGGCGGGGGGTGCTCACCGCTCAAGTCTCCCAGTTCGCCGGACGGGTAGGACCCACGGCGCCGCGCTGAGCGGAGCGCCCACGACGGGCCCGGCCACATCGCGGCAGCAGCTGCTCCCCCTCGACCACGGCCGGCGGTGCGGTCTCCTCACGCGCCCGTCACGCGCGACGGCGGGAGTACGGCGCCCGGCCCGACTCCGGCGGGTTCGGCGGCGAACCGGTCCCGGGCCACCCCTCCCCCCTCCCGTAGCCAGCCTTTGCTCCGGCACAACCGATCCGCCGCGGACGGGAACGCTCGTGCCACGTAAACCGCTCACCGTGTCCGTAGGCCCTCCTGCGCGGTAGGACCGCCCGCCGCTACTGTCCCGATACAGGACGTGACGAGGGAGGGCAGCGCATGGCGACGGCCGGATACCGGGGCAGCGCGGGCACAAGTGCGAGACGGATGGGAAAGGCCGCACGGGCGTCGGAACGGGCGGCACAGCATCAGCGGGCCAAGGTGGTACTGCCACTCCTCGCGGCGGCCGCCGCGGTGGTCGGCGGGGCTGTGGCCACCGTGGGGAACTGGCAGCTTGGCATGGTCGCCGCGCTCGTCGTCGCCGGGCTCGGCGTCCGGCGGTTATACCGGCGGACCCACAACAGCTGGGCGGTGGGCGCCGCCGGGGAGGTCCGGACGGCTCGGCTCCTGGCTCCGCTCGTCCGCCGGGGCCACGCTGTCGTGCTCCACGATCGGGCCATCCCGGGGAGCCGCGCGAACCTGGACCACCTGGTCTTCACGGCCGCCGGCGCCTTGTACGTCGACACGAAGAACTGGACGTCGGACAAGTCGCAGCTGACCGTACAGGGCGGCACCCTCCGGTACGGCCGATACGACCAGTCCCGCGCCCTGCAAACGGTGGTCTGGGAGGCTGAACAGGCGGCCAGCGCGCTGGGCGTCGCAGTCCGCCCGGTAGTTGCCGTGCACGGGGCGAAGATCCCGGCGCCGCGCGGACGGCTCGAACTGCAGGGCGTGACCGTGGTGGAGGCGAAGAGGCTGCGGGGCCTACTCCGAAGCCTTCCGCCCCAGCCCGGTTGGGACGCGGCCCGGATGGTGACGGTCGGGCAGTTGGCGGACCGGACGCTGCCTCCGGCTTCCTGACGAGGAACCGCAGAAGGGCCTGGTCGACTGGCAGGGCCCTTCGTTGTTTAGGTGAAGTCAGGACATGAGGGAGTAACGCCGACGTCTCCGGCGGGGCCGCGGCGAGGGTAACGACCTTCCAGAGTGCCTCGAGACACCGCTCCAGGTGCGATAGGGAGATCGACGGTGAATCCCGCGGCGTTGCCATCTGGCTCCCCTTCCGAAAACTTGATCTCCTGAGCTGCCCACAAGGTGGCGTCGACAGCGGCTAACTCCACCAGCGCGTGCTCCCAGTAGCCGACAACGATCACAATGTGTCGGTGAGTTGGCGTCACATCAGCTCCGGCTTCCGCCGGACCAACGAGGAGGGGTCTGGACACTTGACGAACGGAAGCATGGCGGTACCGAAGATGTCTGGGGCGTCCACGGTCGAGGAAGCGTGGGCTAAGCTGCCCGACTACCTCGCCGCCATCGGCGGTTACGACATGTGGTATGTCGAGACCCTGGTGCGCTTCGACGGGGCGCAGCGGGCCGGCTCCCGGATCATCAAGCGCATCACCGAGCGGCTGGCTGAGCACAACATCGGCCACCTGCCCGACCAGCTGCCGACGGACGGCAACTGCCGCGTGCTGCTCTACAGCCGGGAACAAGACAACCTCGCCTTCATCCTGCGCCTGGTGCACGACCTAGCCACGCAGGAGTACAACGACAACACGAACACATTGGTCGGGATCTTGAAAACCCTGCTCGATGGCCACCGGAAGGTGCAGCAGGCCGCAGCGCGGAAGGCGGCTGAGGAGCGATGAGCAGCGAAAGGGCCTGTGTCGCACCTCGGCGCGCACGACCGCCCAGCACGGCGTATCTCCATCGAGGTTCGTGACCTTCGTCGGTAGGGTCCGTTGGGGACGACGTGGCATGTGCTTGCTGGCGGGCCACGGGGGTTGCATCGCACGGGGAGAAGCACATGGGGGATGAGCTCGCGACGGCAGACACGGAAGCGGAGACCGCGTCCGAGACGGAATCGGCCGCATTACCCGGCCCGCTTCCTCTGCCCGAAGGAGCGGAGCCGGTCGACGGGGTGACGGGCTATTACGCGCTCATCAAGGGCAGTTCGGTCACCGTCTTCGGCCCGGACGGCACCGAGATCGCCTCCGGCTCCCGCCGGGGCAACGTCGCGATGGGCCGGGTCGGCGACGCCCGCCTGGTGAGCGACGGGTTCGGGGACAGGCGGCTGTCCTCCTTCGCGATGTTGGCCGCGCGCCACCACCGGGCGGCGAACGACCCGAGCGTCCGTGACAAGGTCTGGGTGCGCTGGGAGGAAGACGGCGTCGCCGCGGTGTACGGCACCGATAAGTACGACGACGACGATCTGCGCGCGGTGAAGGCCGGGAACCTGTACTGGTCCGGGCAGCGGCAGGCGCGGGTGACCGGCCGGAGGTGGAACCAGGAAACCCGCGACCGCAACCTCGCCGCCGTGCTGCAGGCGTTCGCCCGGCAGGACCGCAACATCGTGATGCTGGCACCAGGCCAGACCCCGGAGGACCTGGTCGCCTCGCCGACGGCGGCCGCAGCCGTCCCGGCACAGCAGGCCCCGCCGACCGCGGCCACACCCGCTCCCCCGCCCGACCCCGAGCCGGAGCCGGAGCCGCTGGACCTCACCGGCCTGTCGTACGAGGAACTGGTGGAGGCGGAGGACGCCGCCGCCGTGGAGCGGTCCCGGGGCTACAGCACCGCGGCGGAGGACCGGTATCGGGCACTACGGCAGGAACGCGGAAAGCGGCTGCTGGACCGGGTGGCCACGACGGCGCCAGTCGCCGAGATGGGCGACGAGAACCTGGCCGCCGAGAGCGAATGGTGGCGGGCCAACAGCTACAAGACGCCGTTCCACTCCTCGGATGAGGAGTACCGGACGCTGGATCGCCACTTCAGGGCGGTGCGCACCGAGCGGTACGCCCGCATCGCCCGGACCATCCTGGCCGGTCCGGCGGCTGCGGACCTGGACGACGAGGCGCTGGAGAGCACCTACGAGCGGGTCGGCCGGACGTGGACACGCCTACCGCGCGAGCACGAACTGCACGACCAGATCGCCGACTACCGCAAGGCCGTCCAGGAGGAACGGATCGCCCGCCGGGCGCGGTCCTACGGCGAGCGGACGCCGGTGGGCGAGATGACACTGGAAGACCTGATCGCCGAGAGCGACGAGCTGGGATCGAGCCTCAACGCCACCAACGAGCAGTCCTCCTACTCCTACAGCGATGCGGTCAAGGAGGCCCGGGCGGCCCGGCTGAAGGCCGTGGAGGCGGAGTGGTTCCAGCGGAGCCTGGAGCAGAACCCGGATGCCGCTCGCGCGAGGCTGGGCGCGAACCTCGGCGGCCGCCGCACTGTGTTGATCGACGGCTCGGACCGCGGCTACGGCTACGTGGAGCGTCAGGGCAAGAAGTTCCGCGCCCTGACCAGCTACGACCAGCGCAGCAGCATCGGCGGCTTCGACTCCGCGCCGGCCGCGATGGCCGCCCTCGTCCGGCGCTACGACCAAGACCCGGAGACGCTGCCGCGCCGCACCTGGGGCCTGGAGCGGGAAGTGGACCTGCCGATCAGCGCCCACGACCCGCTGGTGTCATGGCTGCGGCGCAGGCCTTCGGAACTCTCCCCCGAGTACGACCGGGTGCTCACCCTCCTCACCCCCTACCAGCTGCCGACACGGACGAAGGTGGCGAACCCGCTCACGAACCAGGTGATGCAGGCCTACCCGTTCCACTTCGAGGAGGGGCTGCTCGGGGAGCTGGTGCGGATCGCGGAGCGGACCACGGAAGACCTGCGCGAGCAGTCGCTGAACGAGAACCTGCCCAAGCGGGAGCGGGAGGCCGCCAAGCGGCGCATCCCGACGATGGGCGCCGCACTCATCGGCATCAACGCGGTGATCGAACAGGTGCGTGCCGCCGGCGGCGACGTCGACCGGCGCGGGGTGGACCAGTCCCGGCTGGCGGCGCAGATGGCGGCGCTGGCCGGTACCGTCAACGAGCAAGAGGGAGGCGAGGCCGATGGCGACGACGAGCCAGTACGAGACGCTGCTGCGCAGGCACTGGGAGGAGTTCCGGCCGCAGGAACTGGCGGCGATGCAGGACCCGGACCGGTACTTCCAGCGGCTGGGGGCGCAGATGAGCGAGGCGATCGCCGCGGCGGAGGAGGACCTGGAGGAGAGCCTGGAGCCGGAGACGGGCTACCAGGCCCGGATCGGACAGCTGGAGCAGATCAAGGCGACGGCGCGGGAGCAGGTGCTGCGCGAGATGCTGCCGCCGCCGGAGGACGCGGACAGCCCGGCGGCGCCGCTGAGTCCGGAAGCGGTGGAGCTGGCGGCGATCCGCAGGGAGCTGGAGAACCTGTAGCTCGGTTCCGCCCCGACCCGGCTGACCTGCCGCGCGGCCCGCTGGCCCGCGCTGAGGCGAACCTCGAAGCCATCAAGGTGCTGCGGACGCTGGAGAGCGCCCGCCGCGGCGCCACCACCGAGGAGAAGCGCATCCTGGCCCGCTGGTCGGGCTGGGGCTCGGTCCCGACCGTATTCCTCGACGAGCCCGACCCCGATGAGCCGATCTACCGGCCCGGCGGCGAGTGGGAGGGCAGGTTCGAGACCGACCATGCCCGCTGGGAGTCCTACGACCGGGTGCGCGGCGAACTGCGGGAGCTGCTGGACCCCTTCGAGTGGCGGGAGGCGTCCCGGGCCGTGCTGTCGGCCCACTACACCCCGCAGGGCGTCGCTGAGGCGATGTGGCAGGGCCTGGCCGCGTACGGCTTCGACGGCGGGGAGGTCCTGGAGGCCGGGTGCGGGTCCGGCGCGTTCTTCGGGGTGGCCCCGGAGGCCGCGCGGCTGACCGGCGTTGAGGTGGACCCCACCACCGCGGCGATCGCGGCCCGGATCTACCCGCACGCCAACGTGCTGCCCGAGTCGTTCACCGACACCGACGCCCCGGTCGGCACGTTCGACCTGGTGATCGGGAACGTGCCGTTCGCGCAGGCCCCGTTCGGGGAGCGCCGCTACGGCGCGGCCGGGCACTCCCTGCACAACGGCTTCATCATCAAGCAGCTCGCCCTGCTGCGGCCGGGCGGCTGCATGGCCGTGATCACCTCGCGGTGGACGCTGGACGGCGAGGACACCTCCGCCCGCCGGGCCATGTCCCGCTGGGGCGACCTGGCGGCCGCGTACCGCCTGCCGGCGGGCACCTTCGGCGAGACCGCCGACACCGACGTGGTCGCCGACGTGCTGGTCTTCCGCCGCCGCGCGGAGGGCGAGGAACCGGGCGACCAGACGTGGCTCGATGCCCCGGAGCGTGAGCTGGGCGGCAACACCCTGCCGGTGAACGCCTACTTCACCCAGCACCCGGAGAACGTGCTGGGACGCCTGACGTCCGAGACGGGGCCGTACGGGCCACGGGTGACGGTGCAGGGCGACCCCGGCGAGGCCCCCCGGCTGCTGCGCGAGCGGATGGAGATCTCCGCCGCCGCGGCGGTCGCCGACGGTCAGGGCTACGTTCCGCACGAGGACGGGCCCGACCGCGCGCCGCTGCTGCTGCAGACCGCCCGCGAGAAGCACGCGACGGACTTCACCGGCCGCCTCTACACCGACGACGACGGACAGATCTGGCAGCACGTCAACGGCGAGGACCCGGTCCGGGTCATCACCGCCGACGGTGTCACCGGCACCGAGCAGCTGCGGATGCTGCTGTCGCTGCGCGACACCGCGGGCGAACTGCAAGAGCTGGACCGCACCGGCAGCGACCCCGACCGTGCGCGCGAGGTCCGCAGCCAGCTCGCCCGGCTGCACGCCTCCTACACGATGGCGCACGGGCCGCTGTCCCGGCCGCGGCAGACCCGGATGGCGCTGCCAACCGACGAGGCCAGGGACGCCGCCCGCGCCGCCGGCGTCGAGCCGGCCGACGACGAACGCCTTCCCACGGGCTGGGGCTGGTTCCGCCAGGACCCGCACGCCGCCGTCGTCCTGGGCCTGGAGCACTGGGACCGGGCGAACGACCGGCCGGTGCCCTCCGAGGTCCTCACCCGGCGGCCGGGCGCCCACCGCGGCGACCTGGAGCCCACCGACGACCCGAAGACGGCACTGACGGCCGTGATGGGTGCCACCGGCGGCGTGGACCTACCGCTGATCGCCTCCCTGCTGGGCACGACCCCCGAAGAGGCCCGCCGCCGCCTGGGCACCGAAGTCTTCGACAACCCGGTCACCAAGAAGCTGGAGCACGCCGGCGCCTACCTGTCCGGGCCGGTCCGGGTGAAGCTCGAACAGGCCCGTAAAGCGGCCGCCACCGATCCGACGTACGCGGTGAACGTCGCCGCACTGGAAGCGGTACAGCCACCGCCCAAGCGCCTGGGACAGTTCACCGCCCAGCTCGGCGCGCACTGGATTCCCGCGCACCTCGTGCAGGGCTTCCTGCGCGAGTACCTGGGCGACCCGACCCTCCAGGTCAGCCACAACGAGCGGTACGGCTGGTCCCTGGCCGCGGGCAAGGTGCCCGACGCGATCAACGCGCTCAAGGGCACCGAACGGCGCTCGGCAGTGCACATCGCCAAGGCCCTGCTCGGGCGGGCCTCGATGGTGGTCAACACCCTCGACGGCGACGGGGTCGACGAGGACGCCACCCGCGCGATGCGCTACAAGGCCGACGCGATGCGGTCGGCGTTCGAGGACTACTGCACCGCCAGTACCGCCCGGGTCACGCTGCTCACCGACGCCTACAACCGGCAGATGAACGGGCACGTCGTCCGCAACTACGACGGCCTCGCCCCGACCCTGGACGGCTTCACCACCGAGCGGACCCCGCACCCGTGGCAGCTCTCGGCGGCCGCTCGGATGCAGTTCGAGCGGGGCGTCGTCCTCGCGCACGAGGTCGGCCTCGGCAAGACCACCACGATGGTGATGGGCTCACAGGCCCTCAAGGCCTCCGGGCAGATCGCCAAGCCCTTCGCGGTCGTCCAGCCGCACCTGGCCCGCCAATGGCTGGACGAGGCCAAGCTGCTCTACCCCAACGCCGACATCCGCCTGATCACCTCCGACGACCTCGCCGACGGCAACCGGCGCCCGCTCCTGGAGTGGCTGCGCGCCAACACCCCGGACCTGGTCATCTTCACCGAGGGCGCGTTCGGGTCGATCCGGATGAGCCCCGAGCAGCAAGAGCTGTACCTCTTCCGCGAGATCGAGTCGCTGAAGGAACAGCTCAAGCGCGAGCGCGGAGTCCCGCACAACAATTTCGCCCTGATGCAGCTGGAACGGCGCCTGACCACGGTGGAAGCCCGCATCCGGCGCAACGCCGCGCCAATGCGCACCCCGGGCGAGGTGTACTGGGAGGACCTGGGCTTCGACTACGCGCTCGTCGACGAAGCGCACCGCTTCACCGCCGTGGGCTTCCGCTCCAAGGAGGCCGGCGGCGAGGCCGCGAGCGTCCGCGCGGTGGACCTGCACCAGAAGCTCAGGTGGCACCACCAGGTGGCGGAGGCCCACGGCGGCCGCCCCACCGTCACCCTCGGCACCGGCACGCCGATGGAGAACTCCATCTTCGAGCAGTACTCGGTGCTCGAACTGGCGACGCCGTGGCTGCTGGACCAGTTCGGGGTGCACGGCCCGGACCTGTGGTCGGAGACCTTCGGGCAGAAGGTCCAGCGCATCGAGATGGCGCCGGACGGCAGCGGCCTGACGATCGTCGAACGCTTCTCCCGGTTCGTGTCGAAGTCCACGATGAAGACGATGTGGGGGCTGGCCGCCGACACCAAGACCGGCGACGACGTCGGGATCGTGCGGCCCAAGCTCGCCGGCGGCGCCCCGGAACTGGTGCTGGTGGAGCCGACCGCCGACCAGCGCGCCCGGCTCCAGACCCTGGTGGCCCGCGGCCAGGCGATCCACGCCGGTGACGTCACCCGCGACGAGGACAACATGCTGGCCGTCTCCGGCGAGGGCCGCGCAGTCGCGCTCGACCCCCGGCTGGTGGACGCCAGCGCGCCCGCGGCGAACAAGCTGGTGACGGCGGCCGACATCATCGCGGTGGGCTACCACGCCCACAAGGACCGCACCTACGCCGTCTCCAGCCGCGACGACACCCCGCACCCGGTCCCCGGCGGGCTGTTCTTCGTCTTCTGCAACAGCGGCACCCCCGGCGGCAACAACAAGGGCGGCTTCGACGCCTACGCCGAACTGCGCGACCTGCTCGCCGCCCGCGGCGTGCCCCGCGACATGGTCCAGTTCGCGCAGGACAACGCCACCCCGGAGAAGAAGGCCGCGATGTCGGAGGCCGCCAACAACGGCGGCATCGCGGTCCTCATGGGCTCCACCGAAGTCCTCGGCACCGGCTTCAACGGCCAGAACCGGGCCTACGCCCTGATGCACCTGGATCAGGACTGGACCCCGGCCAGCATGGTCCAGCGCAACGGCCGCGTCATCCGCCCCGGCAACCAGCACGAGGAGGTGAACATCTACTTCCTGGCCACCAAGGGCAGCATGGACGCCTGGCAGGTCGGACTGCTCACCTCCAAGGCGGAGGGGCTGCGCGACATCCAGCGTCCGCCCGGCGAGGGCGACGACGACAACGACACCGTCGAAGAGATCGGCGCGAGCGACTGGGACTACGCCACGATGGCCGCCGAGATCGGCGGCAACCCCTTCATGCGGCAGTTCATGGAGGCCAAGGTCCACCTCCAGGGCCTGGAGGCCGACCGGCGCAACGCGGCCGCCGACCGCGTCCGCCAGGCGGAGCTGCTGGACGCCAAAAGAAATGAACTCGCCAGCACCCAGCGTGCCATCGCCCTCCGGGACGCCGCCCTGCCGAAGGTCACCGCCACGATCCGCGGCGACGCCTTCCAGATCCGGGTCGGCGGCCGCGACTTCGACAAGCGCGGCGAGGCCGGTCCGGTCGTCCGCCAGGCCGTCGCCGACGCCCTGCGCGGGCACAGCAGCCTCGGAATGGGGCCGTGGACGACGATCGGCACCTTCGGTGGCCTCGACTTCGCGGTACGGCCGGAGATCCTGGACGGCGGCGAGATCCGCGCCCACGTCGGCTTCCCCGACCTGCGGCACAGCGAATCCGTCTGCTCCATCGGCGACCTGGCCAACCCGAAGTTCGGCGGCACCGTCATCGGCCGCCTGGCGACTGCGCTTGAGAAGGCCGAAGACCACCAGCTCATGGACCGCGAACGCGTTCCGGTGCTGGAATCCGAGATCACGCTGCTCGCCGCGCAGCAGACCTCAGTCGACTACGGGCCGGCCATCGAGCACGCCCGGCACCGTGTGGAGCTGCTGGACGCCGTGGTCGGCGCGATCACCGAGCGGGACAAGCTCCCGGAGCTGACCGAGTCCATGCTCGACCCGGAGAGGTACCGCACCCCCGAGAGCCGCAAGAAGGCCATCGCGGAGCGTGCCGAGCAGCGCGCACCCCATCAGGCGAAGGTCGACCAGGCGGCAGCCGCCCTCGCCGCGTTCGACGAGACGACCCCCGTCCCCGAGCTGCCCACGGCCCCCGCGCCGGCGCCGAACCCGGCACCCACGCCCACGCCTGCGCCTGCGCCTGTGCCCGACGAAACAGCCGCCAGGCCCACCGGCAGCTCCGGCCCCCGTCCCGCGGAGGGGGCCCAAGCACCGCCGGAGCAGGCCCCGCCGGGGCCAGAGGACGGCAGCAGCACCGAGGAAACCCCGAAGTCCCAGAGTCCCGAAGTACCGGAGTCACAGACCAGCGAACCGCCCGGCGACGAGCCCGGCCCCGGGGCGGAGGAGCAGCCCGAGCCTGGCTTCGTCACCCGGATCACGCCCCCAGCGGGCACGGCGATCGACCGCTCCTGGTGGGTGGGTGCCTACGGCCAGTGGGACACGTCCAACGTGGGACGCAAGGGCGTTCCGTCCGCCCTGATCGAGTTCGCGTCTGAGGCGGAGGCGGCGGGATGGGCCGTGGCGCTGCGCGCCGGGTCCGTCGCGGCTGAGGACGGGGAATCATCGCTGGGCGTGTGGGAGTGCGAGGCGTCTGGCACGACCCACGACAACAGCCGGGGTGGGGAGTCGCTCGCCGTTCTGTCCTTGGTGTGGACTCAGGCTGAAGGCGCTAAGCGCTGGCCGTTCGACACTGAGCGCTCCGGGGCGGAGCTTGGCGGCCGCCTTCTGCCCGGATACGTGACGCTGACCGACTACCGGCGTGCCCTGTCTCAGGCCCGGGTGCGGCAGGTAGACCCCGCGGCAAAGGACACGGAGGCTGCCACTCGTGAGGCGGAGTCAGCAGAGGCGGACTCGTCCGCCGGTACAGACGGCGCCTCCCAGCCCGCTCCCGACGAACAGATCGGCGTATCCCTGGCGCAAGACAGCGACGAGTACGGGACGGCCAACCTGTACGAGGAGTTCGGTCTCGTGCCGCCGGAACGCGTCCCGAACCCAACTCCGCAGGATGAGCCGGAGACGGACGCGGAGGGGGAGAAGACCGACGGCGTCCCGGACGGGCAGATGACCGTGGAAGAGGCGCAGGCCGAAGCCGCGCCCGCCGGCCCGGAAGGCACCCCGCCCGCGCCTCCTGAGCCCTCCGTCGTCTTGGCCACCCCGCCGACGTCCTCGCGGGACACCCCGGAGTCCCTCCAGCAGTCCGAGCAGCGGTTCGGCGGCCCGGAGCAGCTGGCTCAGTACGCGGGCCGGGCGGACATCATCCCGACGAGCATGTCGTCCTCCACGGTCTGGCTCGACGGTCGGCTGATCGGCTACGTCACGGACCTCAACCAGACGGTGGGGGCGGCACATCACCAGTCGTGGCCTGCCGAGATGCGGCAGGCGCCCGGGCCCCGCTTCGAGAGTCGGCCCCCCTTCGGCCACAGGGACTCCGTATCGGCTCTGCTCGAAGACAGCCAGGCAGCGGTGGCGGAACTGGTGGCCCGCGCCCTCCAGGTGCCCGTGCCCCGGGAGGCCATCGACGCGGACACTACCTGGACGCTCAACGCCGCGCTCGGCACGATCCGCCTCTCCCCCAGCTACGCGGGCGAGGACCAGGAAGCCGCCGCACGCCTGTCGGCCCTGCGGCAGGTCGTGGAGAACCTGAGTGCCGGACAGCTCACCAGCACGGACCTCGCGGATGACCTGGCGCTGGTGCACGACGATCTGCTCTGGGCTGCCGACCTCGCCGACACGTCCGCGCCCTACCTGACCCGGGCCGCTGAGGAACTGGCCGTCCTGCTGGCGGCCACCCGCCCGGACGATCCCCGAGCCTGGCGGCCCGACCCGTTCGTGGCGGCGCCGGCCGACGTCGAGCAGCCCACGCCAGCACCCGCCCCCGCCCGACCCCGCGCCCGGAGAAAGGGGAGCGCGGCCGCGCCCGGCGCAGGGACAGAACAGCTCGGGTTGTTCGGCGATCCGGCACAGGACCCGTCGGAAGGCCCGGCGGAGCCGGAGACGACCACGGGCAGCGGTGCCGTTCCTACCGAGGACGGGCGAGAGGCGCGGCTTCGGGCGGCGCTCAGCGAGGGCGAGACGATCGCCCCCGTGTCGTTCACCGACCGGCGCGAACCGACGGCGGGCTGGATTCTGACGACGGCGGGCGGGCACACGTTCCGGCTGCGCCCTGTGACGTACTCCCGTCCGGATGAGGACCAGTGGGAGGCCGGTCACGACGCTGACGGCTCCTACTGGTGGAACGCGAACCTGGAGGACCGGCCCCTTGCCGCCGTGCTGGCGCGCATCCGTGAGGACTCGGCGACCCGTACCCGGTTCGCTTCGCTGTGGGCCCGGCACGGGCACCTGACAGCGCAGGCCCCCCAGTTCGAGACGACCACGGACCGGGTCCAGCTCGAAGAGGGCGTGTACCTGGTCCGCCGGTTCGGCCGTATCGGCCTGATCGCGTCGTGCCGGTGGGGCTGGGAGCACCTGACCGACCCGGACGGCGCGCAGGGCCGCACCGGTGAGGACTGGTCTCGGAAGGGCCCGGATAACCGGCAGTACGTCGCCGAGTGGAAGATCTGGAACTCAGCCCAGGACGCCATTCCGAACGCGCGGCTACGGGTCGTGGCCCAGCTCACGGACGACATGGCCGACACGCCGGACGCGTACTGCGATGCGTCGACGCCGTACGTCGGCAAATGCTCGGCGAAGCGCTCGGGCGCCCGGTACACGGTCGCCGTCGACGATGACCAGGGCAGCGAACTTGGTCACTACACCGTGTGCGCGCGGTGCCTGTCTCACCGCCTCCTGAACGACGAGGACAGGCGCTTCGGCTACCGCGACGTTGAGAGCCTTGTGGGGGCCCTGGCCAAGGGTGATCCGAAGGTGGTCGACCTGCACTGGAAGCAGTGGCCCGACCGGATCGCTGAGCTTGCCGGACAGATGCTGTCGGCCGCGCTGGATGCCGGAGACACCGCCCCGTGGCCCGCGCAGGCTCTGACGAGTCAGCTCCTCGCCGAGGCGTGCGAAGCGGGCGACGACCGCGCCATGCGGGAAGCGCGAGCGGAGGTGAAGGCTGCGGGCGGGGACGCGGCGGCACAGAAGCGGGCGGCGGCGGAAGTGGCCGCAGCACGCCAGGACCGGGCAGCGCTGGTCGCCCGGCGTGGCGCGACCCACGTGGAAGCGGCGAACGAGGCCGACCGCACGGCCGTCGCCATCCTCGAACTCGTCGGCTGGGGAGTGGAGGGCAGCGGCGCGGCGCCGGAGCCTGCTGAGGAGGCGGCGCCCGAGGTCGTCGACGTCAATACGCTGACCGTCAGCCCGAAGGACCGCAACGGCGAGCCGTCCCCGTATGAGTTCACCGTCACCGGCCCCGGGCTGACCGTCGGCGAGTACGAAATCTCCCACGATACCCAGGGCAAGGGCGCGCGGGGGATCATGTGGCGGGCGACCTGGCACGGTGTAGAGCCGTCGGGCCGGTGGGACGTGATCAGCATCGGCTCCGGCGAGGGCGAGAGCGCGGCCCTGGCGGCCGTCGCTGAGCATGCGGCCAAGGCTGGCCGGGACTTGGCCGCCGGGTTCGCCGTCGCCCGCCGCATGCACCATGACGCCGGACTGTGGATACTGCCGGAAGTCGGGGAGTCGGAGGCGATCCAGTACCACCCTGACGGCTCGTGGACGATCACCGCCGAGACCGGCGCCCTCTACACAGTCCGCCGGGAGTGGGAGGGCCGCACCGCCTCCGGTGATCTGGCGCCGCTCCTGATCGAGGAACAAGCGGGGACCTTGATCGCATCCTGCACCGCCGTCGACAGCTACATGTCCGCGTGGGCGCCGATGCTCGAACGTCTCCGCCTCCACGCCACGGCGGTTGCTGACGGTGTGCCGCACGCGACGGCCGTCACCCTCGGCGGCCCGGGTACGTCGTGGGTCGAGGCGTGGTGTGTGTGCAGCTGGACCGAGCGCGCCGATGTCGCCGAGTACGCCGGCCGCGTCCCCGCCGGTGAGGCACTGGCTCAGGCGCACCGCCAGGCCCACCTCCCGGAGACGTCGGCAGCGGCTGAGGTACCGGCCGCCGCTGAACTGCCGGAGCTGGACGTGGTGCTCCCGGATGTCGACCTGGCGACTCTCGACGTCGCCGGACCGTACGACACCGACGAGGAAGCGCAGGCGGATATCAAGCGGCTGAGCACGGCGTTCGCGCAGTGGGAGGCGCTGCCCACCGTCCAGCGCTTCTACGAAGCGGACCGGCAGCAGCGCTCGGACGGTCAGCGCATCCCGACCAACCCCGTCGCCCAGCTGGCGGCGGTCTACCGGGACGCCGAGCGGATGCTGCGGGAGGGCCCCTCAGCCTCGCCCGACGACCTCGTGCTTGAGGTCCACACGGTGGCGGTCTGGAGCGCGGTCCTGGAGCCCGTGGTCGACGAGGACCTGCGCACCCCGCTGAGGCAGGTACGGGAGGCCGCCGCCCTCCTGGCCTCCCGCTCACAAGCGACGGTCGCCGCCTTCGAGGCGGAGTTGGCCACCCTCACCGCGAACTCGGCAGAGCAGAACACCGCCGCCCCGGAGAACGCGGCCGCCGACACGGAACCCGCCGAACAGCCGCCCGCCGATGCCGACGACGCCCCGGAGACCGGCACCGAGCCGGTCCCCGACGCCCCGGCCGCGGCCGCCGAAGGCATCGGGGAACCGACCGCAGGCACACCGACCGCGACGGACACCGAGCCGGAGAGCGTTACGGACGACACCCCGGCACCGGAACCCCAGGAAGCACCGGAGCCGCCGGCCGCCGACGACGCTCCGGGCGACACCGCGGAGGACACCGCTCCAGGCGGTACCGCCGCGGACAGCGATCCGGCACCGGATGGCGTGCCGGTCCCCCAGGACGCACCGGAGCCCGCAGGCGCGGTCCCGGATGAGGGGATGCACGAAGCACGGCGCGAAGCGTCGTTCCTCGAGCAGGACCGACCCCAGACGACGGACGGCGACCAGCAGACGCCGGAGCCCGACACGGCGGCCGCGCCCCCGGCAGGGGAGGACGTCCCCAGTGACGAGACGGCGCGAGACGCTTCGGAGGAGCCGACCATGACCACCCCGCCGATCCCGGAGACCACCGACGCCCCGGACGAACCGATCACCGAGGAACCGCCCGCACCACAGCGCTACTTCGAGACGCTCCCGCTCGCGGGCGACCCCGGCTATCAGCTGCGCTTGTCCGGGCTGGACGGCCAGCCGGTCGACTCCGGCGAGGTACTGCGGGGCGACCTCGTCATCGCCACGGTCCACCCGGGCGGCGACGGCGGCTGGTTCGCACGGTTGGCCGCCGAACCCGCCGACTTCACCTACCTGGCAGATGAGCCGCAGGAAGCGGCCGCCCACGCGGCGGTCATGCACTCCGCGTTCACCGGTGCCCCTTACGGTCCGCCGGCGGGCGCGGCCGTCGGCGGCGAGACGCGGCAGCGGGTGGACGTGCTGCGGGCCACCCTGCGCGACGCCGCCCTGCAGCACCGCGAGGCGGTGGCTCTCGCCGCCGCCCGGGCCTACCCCGATGCGGAGCAGAACGAGCACTTCCGTGCCCTGGTCGGCGCCCTCGACGGCCTGGCGGCCGCGGTGCCCGAGGACTACGGCTCGCAGCAGATGACGGAGCACCTCGACGCCGTGCAGGGAGCCGTCAACGCCTGGGGCGGCGCGCTGCCGGTTGACCCGGGCCATCCCGTACGCGGTCAGCTCGCCTTCCCGCTGACCTCTCTGCTGTACGACTCCCGGCGTCTGCAGGACCAGGTGCAGGCCACGCTCGCCGCGGTCCAGGCGGAGCGGGCCGCCGTCCGGGAACAGGCTGCCTCCACCGAGCCCGGGCCCGAGGTGCAACCGGAGCCCGCCGCCGCGGCGGACACCGGAGCGCCCGAGGAACCCACGGAGTCCCAAAGTCCCGAAGTCCCGGACTCACAGACCAGCGAGGCGGCGCGAGAGGAGACTCCGGCAGCACCGGCGGAGCCCACGGACGCTGCGGGTCCGGAGAGCCCGGACGGTGCGGCACCTCCCGAGGACGACGGTTCGGCCCTCGACTCCACCGTCGACGGCATCCGCCGGGCGCTGGAAGACGCCCTCCAGACAGTGCAGCCGGAAGCCGCCGCGCAGCCCGGCGAGCTGCCGCTGTGGACCGGCGCGGAGACCCCGCCCGCGGACACCGCGGTGACGGAACCCCCGGCCGGGCCGCTGGACGTCCGCGCCGAGTTCCAGGCGGTCCTGGAGGCCTGGGAGGAGCATGTGCCGCCGGAGAACGGCACCGCCCAGGACCTGGTCGCCGACCTCGAAGTCGACCTGGCGACGCTGCAACGCGCCTTCGCTGAGGTCGTCGCTCCCGCCACGCCGGCGGCGCCGCCCGCCGCCACCGACCAGGACGCCGCCGCCCCTGACGAGTCGGTGGAAGCGACGGAGCCCCCGTCCGTCCCCCAGCAGGCGGCCGACGTCAACACCGCCCTACAGCAGGCCGACACACACGCCACCACGCTCCAGGACCTCCCGGAGTGGCAGCAGATCCAGACGGTACGCGGCGCGTTCGGCCACCTGTTCCGTGTCATGAAGGAGCGGGCCGGGGAGCGCTTCGACCGGCTGACGGGGGACGGCCGCGTCGGTGAGTTCTTCCGCAAGGTTTCGATCGCCGCGTGCGACAAGGTCGCCGGATGGGCGCAGGCGGCGGCGAACCACCTGCGGCGGCGGGCCGAGGGGAACGGCTCGGACGCACCGGCCGCCGATGCTCTGCGGGGCGTCGCGGACGCCGCGACCGGTTACGCCTCCCCCGGCGGGGGCCGCAGCGGGCTGCCGCCGGCGTCGCGCGATGCAGCCTCCGCCACGGTGGACATCCCAGCGATGCGCCAGATCGGGGAGGCGCTGGCCCGGCCGCTGCCTGCCGCCAAGGACGGGCGCGGCGCGCGGGTCTCCGCGGCAGCCGCGCGGGGGAAGTCGACCACCCGGCGCGGGACGAAGAAGCCGAACGGCACCGCGAAGAAGCCAGGTGCCGCCGCAGAACAGGCCGGACACCTGCGCCGGGGCGGCACCGAGCCGCAGCAGCAGAACCACAAGCCGACGCAACGCTGACCATCCCGGACCCGCACGTGGCAGCTTCGGGAGCAGAGGACCGAAAGGCCCCCGGCCTCATGACGCCACCGTGGTGTCCTGTGCACGGAACTCTTCGACACCGGCGGCGGCCGGGGTCAGCGGCGGGAGACACGTACTCGGCAACGGCCCGTCGGCACCAAGCGGTCGTCGCAGGAGAACGGGTGCTCTCGGTCGACGACGAGATCACCGACGCCGACTGGGACTGGGACTGGGTTCGTCCACCACACCCGCGAAAGACTTCACCGCGTCGTGCCGTCCCACTACCTCACGACCAGGACTTCACGGTCCTCGATCCATGGATGCGGCCGGCCTGAGCCTCTCCCGCGACGGCCCACAGAACCTGCCGATCACTCGTCCCGCAGCGAGGACGGGTCAGGTGATCTTGCGGGCGGACAGCGGACTGGAGCCGAGAACGGCCCGGATGCCGGGAACGTTGTCGCTGTTGAGTCGCGCGGTCACCGCGCCGGCGCTGATCTCACCGGCCTCGTACTGACTGGTGCGAGCCGCCACGATCTGCGCGACCGTCAGAACGCTCCCGACCGGGAGACCCGCGAAGGCCTCGCGCATGTGAAGGGCGACGTCACGGCGAGGCTGGGGCACTTTGACCGCCGCCGGCCTGTCGACGGGTGTGTTCGTCCGTGCCGCCGCTACGGAGGTCGAGAGAGGTGCGACCGGGAGAGCGGATGCGCCTCCCTCCGGACGCTGCCAGCGCCTGCAGAACGCCTCCGCCAGATGGTCCGCCCGGGCCATGATGGTGTCCTCGTCCCACCGCTCGGGCAGCGAACGGTTCAGGGACAGCGCGCTGTGCTTCAGGATCTCGGCGCGCTTGCGCTCCCAGGGGCCGTTGGAGACCGCCGGATTGAGCTTGCCGGTGAGCAAGGTCAGGTTCCCCAGCGTATGGACGAGTGCCTCCCGGCGCTGATGAGCCTCCACGCTCCCGTGGCCCGCGTCGTCCGGAAGCGGCCAGTGTGCCTCCCAGGACTGGGGCAGCAGGTGCTCGATCGTCAGTTCTCCGTCGTGGACGATCCGCTCGGTCTTGCCCGAGTACAGCGTGGCCTCCAGCTCGGTCAGCACCAGCCGTAGCCGGGCGCGGGTGAGGTGCTTGTACAGCGGTTGGGAGCGGAAGACGTATCGGATGTCGTGATCGCGGGGCCAGTAGCCGGAGTCGGCGTCCTGTCGCAGCAGGAAGTCGGTTACCACCGCCGGGTCGTCCTTGGCCTTCAGCTCCTTGAGCAGCTCCAGGAAGAGCCGGTTGTAGTTCTTCGTCGTCAGGCGGCAGACCGTGCGGCGCACCAGGTAGGAGTCCAGGTCCCTCATCGCACCGGCACGGTCGTCCTCGTCGAAGCGGGTGACCAGCCACAGCAGGACGGGCAGGACGGTGTTGGCGTCCAGGACGCCGACGGTGCGCAGGACTCGCCCCTCCGGGGTGGCCGGCTGGTCCTCGGCCGTCAGCTTCCGGTAGGCGTCCGCCCGGTCCACCATGCCGCGCATCAGGTCGGCCAGGGGCATCTCGGAGTCCGCGACGTACCTGCGGAAGGTCAGGAAGAGCTCGGGGTTCAGTACCTCCTCGGCGAGCTCGCATGTCAGGTACTGCGTGAGGAAGACGTCCAGCCGAGGGCGCTTCAGTCTTCCCTGCCGTACCTCCTTGCGCCAGTCGGGCGTCTCCAGCTGGGCCCACACGTCCCGGTAGAGCTCCTCCACCGGGAGCCCTTGTTCCTCCGCCTTCTGGAAGACGAGGTTTTTCACGAGGTCGGAGGCCTGCAGCGGGGTGCCGCGGTCGTTGAGCGCTTCGAAGATGACCTGGGCGTTGTCCTCGGGCTTGAGGTCGATGACAACGAGCTCGAACTTGTCGCGCACCACGCGCACCAGGGCGTCGAAGCCCTCGTCCACCGTGCTCTCGTACCTCAGCTCCTGTGCCCACTCGACGGTGCGGTCGCGGAAGAACCAGTACGCCTGGACGATCGCCGGGGCGCCGGGAGCGGCGGGGGCCGCGACGTCGGCGGCCCGCCGCAGCCGACCGTCCACGATGTCGCGGAAGGACGCCCGGTCGATGTGGGTGGGCCACACCTTGTAGAGCGCGTGCGGGTCGTCGGCCATGTCGTCGTCGTTGGCGGTGAGCTTGGCGAGCGCGCGTACGTACTTGTCGTGGACGTCGAGTTCCCTCGCCACGTCGCGGATCGCCGCGAGGAGTACTTGCAGTGTCGTCAGCCGTTGCTGGCCGTCGATGACCTGCCGGGCGGGCATCGCCCCCGTGGGGGTCGGCAGCTGGTCCAGTACCACGGCACCGAGGAAATGCGGATGGACCTCGTCCCCCGCCAGCCTCCGGCGGACCAGAGCGGTGACGTCCTCCCACAACGGCCGCCAGTTCCTGTCCTCGGTCCAGACGTACGGTCTCTGGAAGACCGGTACGACAAGACGCCGGTCCGGTCCGAACAGTTCACGCAGCGTCATCGATGCAGCATCCACCGCTGCCCCCCGTTCCTCGTCTCCCCGCCTGCAATGCCTGAAAGGCCGTCAAGATCCTACCGAGTAGCGTTCTTTCTCGTCCTCTCCGCGCCAGAAATGCCCGAGCGGCCTTTTCCTCCTGCCGCGCTCTGCCCGGCGCCTCTCCGGGTGCACTCCGCCCACACCGTCTTGCCGCCCGGGTGGTGGGTCGCAGCCCCAGGCGTCGGCCAGGGTGGTGACCAGCAGCAGGCCCCGGCCGGACTCACCGTCGGTATCGGCGTCCGGCGTGCGTACGGGCAGACGGCCGCCCTGCGCATCGGTGACCTCGATGCGCAGGGCGGTCGGCGTCAGGGTGAGGGCGAGGCGTGCGTCCCTGCCCTGTACCCGACCGTGCAGCGCGGCGTTGGCGGTCAGTTCCGCGATGGACGGGGATGCCGTGGCCTGTCGTCGTCAGTGGCTGCGGCCTCCGTCCGGCCCCACTGCGCGGCGAGCCAGCGCTCAGCGGCGTGGTGGGGACCAGGGTACGGAAGTGACGCGTGACGACGGTCGCTTCACCGAGTGCGGTGAAGGTTTCCTGATTCACCTCACCGAGGGTGAGCTTCACGTCCTACCGTATGGAGCACTCCGGGCAGTACGCAGGGTGACTTCCCCAGCGCGAACGGTGTGATGTACGGGCGTACGGTCGTGACCTGACCAGGGGGGCCGAGGGTTCGTCCTCAGTACGAACAGCAAAGTGGTGGTGGCATGACGACGCAGCCGGGCACGGGGATCCCCGCGGGCGGCGAGGCGGACGGCACCGACGAACGCGTGGTCCGGTTTCGGCGCGGGTCTGGGACAGGGCCGGGATCCGGTGTGACCCGTCCGCCCGCCCGGCTGACTGGGCGACCTGCGACCTGGCCAACAAACTCCGGCTCCTCCCCCGGCGACCGGCGGGGACGTTTTCGCCTGTTGAAGGGCGGAACGGGGGTCCCGCCGGTTCAGCCGTGGGACTAGGGTGTAGGTCCGGTGGAGGCCGCTCGGGGGGACGCGCGGCGGGCGAGAGGATGCGCACGGTTCATGAACGGGGTGCCCGGACAGATCGGCCGGTACGCGGTCGAGCGGGAGCTGGGCTCGGGGGGAATGGGTGAGGTCTATCTGGCCTTCTCGCCCGCCGGCGATCCGGTCGCGGTGAAGCTGATCCGTCCGGACCGGCTGGACCCGGTCACTCGTGCGCGCTTCGAGAAGGAAGCGCTCATCGCCAGGACGGTCGTGGGCACGAACCGGGTTGCCCGGTTCCTGGACGCCGACCCCTACGCGGAACGGCCGTGGCTGGCCATGGAGTACGTGCCGGGCCGGACGCTGCTGTCGTACGTGGACGGGAGCGGTCCGCTGTCCGCTCCCCTGGTGGCGAGCCTCGGCGCCCTGCTGGCCGAGGGGCTTCAGGCCGTTCACGCGGTGGGGCTGCTCCACCGGGACCTGAAGCCGCAGAACGTCATGCTGGGGGCGTACGGCCCCATCCTGATCGACTTCGGCCTCGGAGCGTTCCTCGACACCGCCAAGGACACGCTGTCCCACAGCGGGATGATCATCGGCACCGTGCGCTGTATGCCTCCCGAGCAGGCGCTGGGGCGGACGAAGGTCAAGGAGTCCGCCGACGTGTACGGGCTCGGCACAGTGCTGCTGTACGCGGCCACTGGGCACTACCCCTACGACGGGGCGCGCTGGGAGGCGATCGTCGCGCAGGTAGCCAACGCCGATCAGGCTCCGGACCTGAGCGGCCTTCCCCCGGCACTGGAACCGCTGATCGGCTCGATGCTGGCCCACGACCCGGCCGACCGGCCCTCCCTCGACGCGGTGATGGCCGGATGCACGAGTGTGCTGGCTGCGGCGGGGCTGTCCCCCATGGCCGCCCGGCACGCCCTGATCGACGCCACCGCGACGGACGAGGAGGGGCCGGCTCACGGGAACGAACCATCGTCGGCGGCATGGAAGCGGATCGCCGAGCACGCGGTCATACTCGACGAAAACGAGCCGGACAGCCCTCTGGACGGTCCTCCACCGGCCGCACCGGAACCGGATGCGGAGGGCGCGGAAGGCGCCGCCGAGAGCGCCGGGGCCGAGAACGTGCCCGACTCGTCTGCGGACGGCACGGCACCCCCCGCCCCGGTGGTCGAGGTCCCCGTGCCCGTACCCGTGCCCCGTAAGCCGGGGCGGCCGCCCGCGTCGCTGCAGGTGGCCGAGGAGCTGCGGAGCCGGTACGCCGCACAGCCCGGCCTCTGAGCCAGGGATCCGGTGACACCGTGGGGGCGGTGTCACCGGCACGTGATAGATGCAGACAGCATTGATACGGACGGGCCGTGCACGACAGCGGTGGTCCAGGAAGATCGGGGCGGGAAGTGGAGCAGGACGTGGCCACCGTTGCGGGGGCCGGTGACGGCCAGGGTGTGCTCGACGACGCGGTGAGCGAGGACGGGATCGTTCTCGACGCGTCGGGTGACGTGGCGCTGCCGGACGGCGGGGCGGTCTCCTACGCGCCGGGGGCCCAGGTGCGGATCCGTGACGAGCAGTGGCTCGTCCGCAAGGTCGCGCCCACGGCGCGGGACGGCTGGATGGTGGAGGTCACCGGCGTCTCCCCGTTCGTGCGGGGCACAGACGCCGTCTTCTACAGCCGGCTCGACGACATCCAGGTGCTCGACCCGCGCAAGACCGAACTGGTCCCCGACGGCTCCCCCAACCACCGTAAGGCCCGCCTCTACCTGGAGGCGGTGATCCGCAAGACAGCGCTGCCCCAGACCGAGCACGGGCTCGCGCTAGCCGATGGCTTCCTCATGGACAAGCAGACCCACCAGCTACGCCCGGCCGAGCTCGCCCTCTCCATGAAGAACCCGCAGCCGCGGCTGCTCATCGCCGACGTGGTGGGGCTCGGCAAGACCCTGGAGATCGGCATCCTGCTGGCCGAGCTGATCCGGCGCGGGCGGGGCGAGCGAATCCTCGTGGTCACGCCGGCGCACGTCCTGGAGCAGTTCCAGCGCGAACTGTGGACCCGGTTCTCGATCCCGCTCGTCAGGCTCGACTCCACGGGCATCCAGCGCATCCAGCAGGACATCCCCGCGGGCCGGAACCCCTTCGCCTACTTCAAGCGGGCGATCATCTCCGTGGACACGCTCAAGAGCGACGTGTACGCCCACCACCTGGACTCCACCGAGTGGGACGCCGTCGTGATCGACGAGTCGCACAACCTGGTCAACCGCGGCACGAAGAACAACGATCTCGCCCGTCTGCTGGCCCGCCGCACCGACGCGCTGATCCTCGCCTCGGCGACTCCGCACAACGGCGACGCCGGGTCGTTCGCCGAGCTGATCAGAATGCTGGACGAGGCCGCGATCGCGAACCCGTCGGACTACGACGTGAAGGACCTCGACCACCTCTACATCCGGCGCACCAAGACGGACAAGGAGGTGCGCGACTCCCTCAAAGGCGTGTGGGCCGACCGCGGCCCGTCCGAGCCGGTCCCCGCGCAGGCCACCGCGAAGGAGCGCGCGGTGTTCGAGGAACTGGCCGCCCGCTGGATCCCGCGCGATCCGGCCGCCTCCTCGGTGTGTGCCGACCCGCTCGCCGCCTACAACTTCTTCAAGGCCTTCCTCTCCTCGCACAAGGCGCTCCAGAAGTCGCTGGAGGCGCGGCGCCGCTATCTGGCCAAGCCCGCGAAGGTGAAGAAGGGCGAGGACCCAGCCGCCCGCGAGGCCGCGCTCGAGGTTGAACGCGGGGCGATCGTGGAGCTGGAGCGGCTGGCCGGCGAGATCGGCGACGAGGACTCGGCGAAGCTGAACGCGCTGGTCGAGCAGCTGGAGAAGATCGGTGTCGGCCCGGGGTCGGACACCCGCGTCGTCGTCTTCTCCGAGCGCATCCCCACGCTGACCTGGCTGGCGGAGACCGTCCCCGCCCGGCTCGGGTTCCAGAAGACCGGTGCCGTCGAGGCGGGTGAGAAGAAGGACCGGCCCTGGCTGGCGTACGGCGGAGCAGTTCAGGTGATGCACGGCGAGGCCACCAACGAGGACGAGCAGAAGCGGATCGTCGAAAAGTTCGGGCTGCGCGACGACCCGGTGCGCATCCTGTTCACGGGCGACGTCGCCTCCGAGGGCGTCAACCTCCACCAGGAGTGCCACCAGCTCATCCACTACGACCTGCCCTGGTCGCTGATCCGTATCGAGCAGCGCAACGGCCGTATCGACCGCTACGGGCAGAAGGAGAAGCCGCAGTTCCGCGCCCTGGTACTCACCAGCGACGTGGAGTGGCGGCGCGTTCCGGAGACCGGCGAGGCCCTGCCGCTCGACGACCGGCTGGTCGGCGCCAAGCTCCTGAAGCGCGAGGAGGAGGCGCACCGGATCGACGGCTCGGCTGAGACGGTCACCGGCCTGTACCGGGCGCAGGAGGAGGAGAACCGCCTCACGCGGGATCTGCTCGCCGGCCGCACCGTGGAGGAGTCCATCAAGCAGTCCAGCGGCGGCTCCTCGTCGCTGCTCAGGAAGATGATGGGCAACATCGGGTCCCGGTCGGCCCAGGACGACGTGGCGTCCGCGACCGTCCCGAGCGTGTTCCGCTCGACCTCCGCCTACTTCGAGGAGGCCCTGCGCCAGATCTGCCCGACGGGGCCGGACAACGAGCTGAAGCTGCGCCACGAGGACGACGGCACGATCGCGTTCGAGCCGCCGGCCGACCTGCAGTACCGCTTCAAGGCGCTGCCCAAGTCGTACCTGACCGAGCAACACATCCTGCCCACGGGCAAGGCCCCCGGACGACTGCGCATCACCTTCGACAAGGGGCTCGGGGAGAAGCGGCTGAAGGCGGCCCGCGAGTCGTCCAAGACCCAGTGGCCCAACGTCAGCTACGTCTCGGACGTGCATCCCGTCCTGGACTGGGTGACCGACAAGGCGCTCGCGTCCCTGCGGCACGACGAGGCGTTCGTCCTCGCCCACCGCCCCGACACCGCCGCGGCGGCCAAACTGGATCCTCGCCTGCCGGCGGAGCTGTCCGGGCCGGTCTGTCTGGTGCAGGGCATCCACTCCAACGCCGTGGGCCGCCCCACCGTGGTGGAGTGGATGGCCGTCGTCGGACTGCCAGGCGCGCCCCGGGTCGTGCGCATGGACGCCGCCTTCCTCGCCGCGTGCGGTGTCGGGCCGAAGATGCCCGGCCGCGCCGTGTCCGAGGAGGAGCGCGAGGCGCTGCAGCGGCTCGTCCCCCAGGCGGTCGACGAGGCGGCACGGTACCTGCGCGAGCAGGAGGCCGAGTACGCGCGGCGCATCGACGACATGCTCGCCCCGTACGAGAAGCGGGTGACGCGGTGGCAGCAGGATGCGCTGTTCGCCTCGGCCCGCTCGGCGAAGGACCGCAACGACGTGAACCTCACGGCCAGCCGCCGCAAGACCCTCATCAAGTCGCTGAAGACCTCGGGGGCGCCCATGCTGCGCCTGCTCTGCGTCCTGCAGCCCCTGTCCACCGCCGCCACCGCCGTCGCCGCTGGGGAGACCACCCGATGAGCACCGACTTCGACTCCTTCTCCAACCGCGGCGAGTACCTGTCCGCCCACTACTTCGCCGAGCAGCTGGGCCAGGACCTCAAGAAGGGCCTCCTCGCCACCTGGACGGTCCGGGAGAGCGACGAGAAGGACCCGCGTCCCACACCGAGGGAGATGCTGCGCGCCCTGCGCGGCACGTACCTCTCGGAGGAGTACCGCAACTTCTTCGCCGAGCGCGCCAAGCTGGACGCCGAGGACGACGCCGACGAGAACAGCGCCGCCGCCGGAGCCCGACTCAACACCTACGACGACGGTGACTGGCGCGAGCGGCTCAGCGCCTGGCACGACAAGGTACTGGCGGCCCTCGGCTTCGCCGGAGCCGCCGAGCGGCGGCAGCTGACCGTCCACCGCGCCGGGCGCGAGCACACCGTGGCGACGGCCTGGCACGGCGACGGCATCGTGGCCCTCGAGTGCGGCTGGGCCGCCGGCAACGACACGGCCCTGGACGCGGACGGCCCCGGCCGGCTGCTGCACCCCCTGCGGGTGAGCGGCAGCGAGGTCTACGAGAGCGGCCAGTCCCTCGCCACCTGGCTTTTCCAGAGCGAACTGGGCGAGCCGGGCGGGGAGCCGCCCCGCTTCGTGCTGCTGCTGTGCGGCGGCGTGATCGTCCTGGCCGACCGCCAGGTGTGGGGCGAGGGCCGCTTCCTCGCCGTCAACCTGGATGCCGCGCTGGAACGCAACGACCGCAAGCAGGGCGGCGAGCTGGCGACCATCGCCGCCCTGTTCAGCCACGAGCTGCTCGCCCCCGCCGAGGACGGCAAGGGGCCGGGCATCGACGCCCTGGTCAAAGCCTCCCGCGACAACGCGGTCGGCGTCTCCGGGGAACTGCGCGAGGGACTGCAGCGCTCGGTCGAGATCATCGCCAACGAGGTCCTCGCCCGGCTGAAGCAGGCCGGCATCGAGCCCCGTCAGATCGAGGACCCGAAGCTGCCGTTCGCCAAGGAACTCACCCGCGAGTCGCTGCGCTACCTCTACCGCATCCTGTTCCTGCTGTACGCCGAGGCCCGCCCGGAGCTGGGCATCCTGCCCGCCGACGACGGCACCTACGAGGCCGGGTACTCGGTGGCGCGGCTGCGGGAACTCGTCGAGCGCGACGAGCAGCTCGTCGAGGAGGAGGCCCGCAAGGGCTTCCACCTCTTCGCCTCCCTCGACGTCCTGTTCAACAAGGTCAACCACGGCCACCGCCCCTACGGCACCGAACCCGACGACGACCTGCCGGACGACGACGAGGAGACCCGCAAGCTCAAGGCCAAGCGGCGCAGCGAGGACCGCGGCCTGCGCTTCGAGCCGCTGCGCAGCGAACTCTTCGAGCCGAAGTCCATCCGACTCATCGGCCGGGGCGTCCTCGACCCCCGCAGCGACGAGGACACCGACCCGAAGTGGCTGGACCTGCGGCTGCGCAACCACGCCCTGCACGAGGTGCTGCGGCTGCTGACCATGAAGAAGGCCAGGCGGCGCGGCGAGCGCGGCGGCTTCATCTCCTACCGCAACCTCGGCATCAACCAGCTCGGCGCCGTGTACGAGGGCCTGATGTCGTACACCGGCATCATCGCCGAGGAGGAGCTGTGCGAGGTCGCCAAGGGCGGTGACCCGGAGAAGGGCTCCTGGCTGGTGCCCGCCCACCGGCTGAAGGAGTACCCGGAGAAGACCTGGGTCGAGTACGACGAGCACGACGCGGTGAAGGGCCTGCGCGGGCCGAAGAAGTACAAGGTGGGCGAGTTCGTCTACCGGCTGGCCGGCCGCGACCGCGAGACCTCCGCCTCGTACTACACCCCCGAGTCCCTGACCAAGGTGACCGTCGAACTGGCGCTCAAGCACCTCCTCGACCAGGAGCGCGACGAGAACGGCGAGGTCGTCCGGACGCGGGCGTCCGAGCTGCTGAAGTACAAGATCTGCGAGCCCGCGCTGGGCTCCGGCGCGTTCCTCAACGAGGCGATCAACCAGGTCGCCGAGGAGTACCTGCGCCGCCGCCAGGACGAACTGGGCGTCTCCCTGCCTGCCTCGTCCGCGCTGACGGAGAAGCAGAAGGTCAAGGCGTACGTCGCGCTGCACAACGCGTACGGCGTCGACCTCAACGCCACGGGCGTGGAGCTGGCAGAAGTCTCCCTCTGGCTCAACACCATGCACCCGGGCATGCGGGCACCGTGGTTCGGGCTGCACCTACGGCGCGGCAACTCGCTGATCGGCGGGCGGCGGGCGGCGTACGCGGGCGAGGACGTCGTCTCCCCGGCGAAGGCCTGGCTCGCGGCGAAGAACACGCTCGCTCCGACACCGCTGCCGTTCCTCAAGGACGGCGAGCCGCAGCCGCTGCCCGCCGACGCCGTCCACCAGTTCCTGCTGCCGAGCCCCGGGTGGGCGGCCGTGACCGGCTCCAAGGAGGCCAAGGAACTCGCCAAGAACGAGGTGGCGCGCCTGGCCGCCTGGAAGAAGGGCATCCTCCAGCGGCCCAAGCGCAGCACCGCACACCTGAACAAGGACGGCACGCCCAAGCTCGACAAGGCGGGCAGGCCGAGGCGTGAGGCCTCCTCCCAGTTCACGCGGTTGCGGGACGCTGCCAAGCGGGCGGAGTTCCTGTGGTCACTCGTCATCAAGCGCATGCGGCTCTCCGAGGCAGCGATCGCCCGCAAGATCGACGTGTGGGGCGCCGAGCCGGGCGACCCCGAGTACGACTTCCTGCGCACGGCGGCGGGCGCGGTGCCGAAGGAGCAGGTCATGGCTGACCTGTTTGAGGCCACCGAGACGCCGTACTGGCGCCTGAAGAAGGTCATGGACGCGTGGTGCGCGTTGTGGTTCTGGCCGGCGGACAAGGCGTCCCTGCTCGACGGTACGGACGGGGCCTACGACGCCACGGTGCCGGCGGTGGCCTCCGCCGACGCGCTCGGTGGTCTGCTGGGGGTGCCGCTGATCGGCGGGGACGCGACGGGGCCCGGTGAGGGCAGCGGGGGCTCGACGGCGGCGGTCCCGGAGCCGCGCTTCACCGAGCAGACCATGCTGTTCGCGTCGGGGCCGACGCAGGAGACGCTGGTGTCCGCGACGACGGAGGACGAGCCGCTCATCGCCCTGCAGGCGGTGGAGGCGAGTGGCCAGTCCAGGCGCGGTGCGCCGAAGCAGTCCAAGCAGCGGACGTGGCGGGACACCATTCCGCTGGTCGAGCTGGACGACTGGCTGGACTTCCTCGAGGCCCTCCTCGGCACCGTCGACCCCGACGAGCAAAACCTGGTCACCGAGTTCGACAACCTGGACGCGCTCAAGGACTTCGAGAAGAACCTCCCCCACCTGATGGGGATGGACCTCGCCGACCCGGAGACCCGCTTCCCCTGGATGCACACGGTCACCAACATCGCCGAGGAGCAGGGTTTCCTGCACTGGGAGTTGGACTTCGCGTTGGTCTTCGCGCAGGGTGGCGGGTTCGACTTGCAAGTGGGTAACCCGCCGTGGGTGCGGCCTCGGTGGAACGAGGGTTCGGTGCTGGCGGAGCACGAGCCGTGGTTCGAACTTACTGAGCGGGCGTCGACGGCGGAGAAGGAGGAGCGGCGGGGGGAGCTTCTGCGAGTGCCGAAGGCACGTCAGTACGTGCTGGATGAGCTGACCAGTGTCACCGGGCAGGTCGCGGTTTTCGGGGCGTCGCAGCTCTACCCCCTGCTAACCGGCACACAGCCGGACCTGTATCGAGCCTTCATGTGCCAGGTGTGGGACCACGCGTCGGCGTGGGGAACGACGGGGCTGATTCACCCCGACAGTCACTTCACCGGCGACAAGGAAGGTGCGCTGAGAGAAGCCGCGTACCGGCGACTTCGCATTCACGGCGACTTTGTCAACGCAGTCTGGAGGTTCTTCCCCAAGCCTGTCGGACATACCACGCACTTCGGTGTGCACGTATATGGCCGTCAGCAGGAGATCGGCTTTGACCACCTGTCCTGGCTGGTGTCGGCTGACGCCCTGCGTTTTTCTGCCGCGCATGACGGCAGTGGCGAGGTGCCTGGCATTCGATACCGTAATGCCGAGTTCGACGAGCGACCGCACCGGTCGCGGGTTATCCACGTTGATACAGATCTGCTTGCTGTCTGGCAGCACCTACTGGACGAAGAGGATGAACCGGTCGAGCGGGCTCGATTGCTATTTCCTGTGAGTACAGCAGAAGCCAGTGCCATCAGCGCCCTGGCGGACTATCCACTGCGGTTGCGTGGGCTTATGCCGCAGATGACTCGCGGTTACGACGAGAGTGGAGCTAAAAAAGACAATCTGATCGACTACAACCGCCCAGATGATTCCACTGGTCTGGAATATCAACCGGATCGCTGGCGCCATGTGATCCTGAAGGGCCCGCAGATTAGCGTCGCCACTCCCATCTTCAAGCGTCACGACGCCAGCAGCAACGACCCATTTGGGGCTGACTTGGTAACCCTTCCCTCTAGCTTCGTGCCCGACACGGAGTATGTGCGAGCGAAGAGGCGAAGTCAGGCATATCTCAAGGCACAGGATCGCTGGATCGACCACGCGGTCCTTGAAAGACTACGCTCAGACGAGAAGGAAATTCACCGCGCACGTCAGCAGGTCGCACACGCTGACTGCGTGCCCCACGATAAAGCAGATCCCGACAAGGTTGATGCGCTACTCATTGAACGATCACGACGACGATACGCCACATTCTACCGACTAATTTGGCGTCGCCAGATTGCACCGGACACCGAGCGCGCACTGTACGCAGCAATGATCCCACCTGGGGCCACTCACATTCATGCAATGAACAGCCTGGCAATGCCCGACAACCGCCACACAGTGCTGGTGGCGGGATTCTGGGCATCGCTCCCTCTTGACTACTTCTTGCGGGTCACCGGTCGCGGCGACCTTCTTGGCCGGAGCGCTAAGGCCACCCCGGCTCCGTCCGACGGTCATCACCCGCTCGCATCCGCTCTACTGCTGCGCACCCTACGCCTGAACTGCCTAACCACCGCCTACGCCGACCTCTGGCGAGACCTCTATGACCCCACCTGGTCCGCCTACGAACCCTGGGCCCTCCCCTGGCCCGGTCTGCAGCCCCTGCACGACGTCACCCCGGAATGGCACCGCGACACCCCCCTCCGTACCGAGCGCGCCCGCCGCTCCGCCCTCGTAGAGATCGACGCCCTCGTGGCCGTCTGGCTCGGTATGGACGCCGACGCGCTCATCGCCGCCTACCGGGGCCGCTTCCCCGTGCTGCAGAAGTACGAGGCGGTGACCTGGTTCGACGCCGAGGGATGGAAGCTCGCCGGGAACGCCCGCACGATCGGGCAGCGGCAGACCAAGGAGACCTGGGGCCAGTTCCAGGCCTACCTCGCCGCCCCCGACAACACCCCCGTCCCAGACGGCTACACCGCCCCCTTCTACAAAGCCGAGCGGGAGAAGGAGATGCGCGAGGCGCACGCCTACTTCCAGAAGCGGCTGGACGAGGCCGTCGCCCGAGGTGAGTGGGACCCGGTGAAGCAGGAGGTTCCCAGCCAGTGAGGCCGACGCTCGAGGCGCAGGGGCTCAAGGAGAGCCTGCTGCAGTACCTGTCGACGACGTACGCGCTGACCGACGAGGGCGCCCGGGAGTCGCTGCACCGGTTCCTGGGGGACGAGACGTCCGGGATGTTCCGGGGGCCGTTCCTGCGGATACGGACGCCGTTCACGCGGGCCGGCGACTCCTGGAAGGAGCTGCTGGACTGGCGGCGGACGGACGACTGGACCCCGTACGCCCACCAGGCCAGGGCGTTCGAGCGGCTGTCGTCGGCCGGCGGCCGCACCCCGCGGCCGACGCTCGTCACGACGGGCACCGGCTCCGGCAAGACGGAGTCGTTCCTCTACCCGGTCCTGGACCACTGCGCCCGCGAGCGCGACGCGGGCCACAACGGCGTCAAGGCCGTGTTCCTGTACCCGATGAACGCCCTCGCCACCGACCAGGCGCAGCGCATCAACGACCTGCTGTGCGCGCACGACGCCGACCTCGGCAAGCTCCGCGCCGGCCTGTACATCGGCGACCGTGCGGAGACGACGTACGACCGGGTGTACACCCGCCGTTCCGACATGTGGGTGTCGCCGCCGGACATCCTGATCACGAACTACAAGATGCTGGACCTGCTGCTCCAGCGCTCCCAGGACGCGGCGCTGTGGAACGGCGCGGACATCCGGTATGTCGTCGTGGACGAGTTCCACACCTACGACGGCGCCCAGGGCACCGACGTGGCGATGCTGCTGCGGCGCCTGGCCGCCGCCGTAGGGGCGTCGGAGCCGGGGAATCCGCTGGGGAGGATCTGCCCGGTCGCCACGTCCGCGACGCTCGCGTCCGGCACGGACGGCGACGGCGTGCGTCAGCTCCTCGACGTCGCCACCCAGGTCTTCGGGACCGTGTTCACCGAGGACGCGATCATCGGTGAGGACCGGCAGAGCGTCGACGAGTTCATTCCCCCGGACGATTTCGACCCGGCGCTGCCGGACCCCTCCCCCGACGAGCTGGCGCTGCTGCCCGACCCGTCCCTCGGGAAGACCGAGTTCGCCGATCTCGTCGAGACGGTGACCGGCACCCGCGACCCGGACCCGTTCCTGCTCGGCCGGAACCTGAAGCGGCAGACGCTCACCTCAGCCGTCATGCAGGCGCTGGACGGCGAGGTCCGCACCACCGGTGAAGTGCTCGACCTGATGTGGCGCAGGGGTGCGCGGTCGTGGGGCAAGACGATCACCGAGCGGCCAGAGGTCGCCGCCTCCGCCCTCGCCCGGTTCGTCGCACTGCTGGCCGTCGCCCGCGACCCGGAGTCCACGCCAAAGCGGCCGCGGCCCCTGGTGCAGATCGAGGTGCACCAGTGGGCCCGCTCGGTCTCCCGCCTCGTACGCGGGGTGCTGCCGTGGCCGAAGGCGGAGTTCCAGTGGGACGCGGCCGGCGCGGCGGACCGGCCAAGCGAGCAGCACGCCCGGACGGCGCCGGTCACCACGGCGACGGCCGGCCAGACCGCGAACCTGTTCCTGCCCGCCGTCTACTGCCGTGACTGCGGCCGTTCGGGCTGGGCGGTGTTCTCCCCGGAGACGGACGACACCCACGTCCAGGTCGACTCGCACAAGATCCGGCGGGCCTCGGTCAGCCAGGACAAGATGCGGGTGCGCAACCTGATCGCGGCGACGGACGCCGAGGCCCGCGAGGGCTCCGGTGCCGCTCCGATGGCGTCGGCCGGCCGCGGGACGGACGGCGGGCGGGCCGTCTCCGCGCTCTCCGCCGGCCGGGGCGGGCAGCTGCGCGTGCTGGACGGACCGAACCGGACGCTGCGGCTGCCCGACCCCGTCAGGGACTACGCGCCCGGGGACGGACAGCCGCGCCCGGCCACCGGTGACTCGGCCTTCGTGCTGGTCAACCTGGGCGAGACGGCGAACACGGCGGCCGAGGAGGACTGGTGCCCGGCGTGCGGCTCGCGCAACGCGATCCGCTTCCTCGGCACGGGTGCGGCGGCGCTCGCCGCAGCCTCGGTGACCCAGCTGTTCACGGGAGGTGAGCTGGACGAGAAGCAGGGCGAGGACAAGACGCTGATGTTCAACGACTCGGTGCAGGACGCCGCGCACCGGGCCGGGTTCGTCGCCTCCCGCTCGTACACCTTCTCCCTGCGCGCCCTGTTCAAGAAGCACCTGTCGGAGGAGCGTCCGACCGCGCTCAACGACCTGATCGCGGACGTCGTCGCGGCCACCACCGACCGCAGGACGCTCGCCGCGGTCGTCCCCACCGACCTGCACGACATCCGGGGCGTCCAGCGGCTGCTGTCCGGCCAGGGACGCGGCGGCGACCGCCCGACGTGGAACCTGATCGGTGAGCGTTTCGCGTTCGAGGCGCTGATGGAGTTCGGGTTCCGCTCCCGCAACGGCCGCACCCTGGAGCTGACCCGGACGGCGGCGGCCCAGGTGCGCATCGCGGACACGCGTGCGGCGGTCGCGCTCGTGAAAGGCGCGCATCTGGCGGAGGAGGGACGGCACGGCGGACTGCCGCCCGTCGAGCAGGACGACGCCCGCTACCTCGCGTTCCTGCGCATCCTCCTGGAGCGGCTGCGCACCAGGGGCGCGATCGGCCACAAGTGGCTGGACGGCTATCTGAGGGAGGCCGGGACCAGCCGCTACTTCATCTGGGGCAAGCGGCCGGTGGGCATGCGCGCCTTCCCCCGCGGTGTCGCGGCCCCGGTGTTCCTCCTGGACCAGCCCAAGACCAACAGCGAGTTCGACTTCGCGACGGGCCGGCTGTCCTGGTACGAACGCTGGGCGCAGCGCTGCCTCGACCTGCCACGCGAGCAGACGGCCGGCTTCTGGAACAGGCTGCTGCCCGAGCTGGTCTCGGCGGGCCTGCTGTCGGTGCGCACCCCGGCCGACGGCAGCCTGCGGGTGTACGGGCTGCAGCCGGGCGCGGTCGACGTGCGGCTCCTTTCCGACGACATCGTCAATGAGGCCTTCGTGCGCTGTACGGTCTGCTTCTGGGAGCAGACGGTCCACCCGGAGCTTCTGGACCAGTGGCACGGGCAGCCGTGCCCGTCGTACCGCTGCCGCCGGGGCCGGCTGGTCGCCGGGAACCGCCCGGAGGAGCTGGGCGTGCACCACCGGGACCGCAACTACCGGGACGACTACTACCGGCGGCTGTACCGCAAGGCGGGCACCTACCAGGTCGTCACCGCCGAGCACACCGGGATGCTCACCCGGCCGGAGCGGGAACGGGTCGAGGCGGCGTTCAAGCACGGCACAGGGTTCAAGGACCCCAACGTGCTGTCGTGCACGCCCACCCTGGAGATGGGCATCGACATCGGCGACCTGTCCGCCGTCGTGCTGGCCGCGCTGCCGCGCCACCCCGCCAACTACGCCCAGCAGGTGGGGCGGGCCGGCCGGCGCACCGGCAACGCGTTCCTGCTGACGATCCCCGACCGCAGCCGCCGCGACCTGTACTTCCTGGACCAGCCGCGCGAGATGATCGCCGGGCGGATCGTGCCGCCGGGCAGCCACCTGTCGGCGATCGAGATCCTGCGCCGCCAGTACCTGGCCCATCTGCTGGACCTGGCCGCGCGCGGGCGCCTGCCGCGCCCCGACGGCAAGCCCCTGGCCGCGATACCGGCCAGGGCCCCCGAGCTGTTCGGCCCCTCCGGCTACCTCGCCGACCTGGTCGAGGCAGCCCTCGCCCACGCCGATCAGCTGGTCGACGGTTTCCTGGACCTGTTCCCCGCAGGGGTGAGCGACCGGTCCCGGGCCGAACTGCGCGCGTACGCCACCCGCGGGCTGCGCAGCGCGGCGGAGGAGGCCGAACGCCAGTGGCGGCGCGGCGAGGAGGTGCTGCGCCGCCGGCTGAAGCTGATCGGCGAGGCGCGCGAGGAACTGCACGACAGCGACGACGAGCAGGCCCGGCAGAAGGCCGAGCTGGACGCCGAGCACCGGTCGGTCGGCAAACGGTTGCTGTCCCTCGGGCTCACCACCGCCCAGCAGGCCCTGTGCGACCTCGGACTGCTGCCGAACTACGCGCTCATCGACGCGGTGACCACGCTGAACGCCACGCTCTACTGGCCGGAGGGCGTCGACGAGAAGACCGGCCGGGAGACGTACAAGTCCAAGCCGCGCGCCTATGAGCGGCCCCGCCGCTACGCGCTGTCCGAGTTCGCGCCGGGCAACACGTTCTACGTCAACGGCTACAAGCACCAGGTCACCGGCCTGGAGATCGGGACCGCCACCGATCCCGACTGGCGGCTGTGGCGGTTCTGCCAGGAGTGCGGATACGTGCGCACGGAGAACGCCGAGGCCGACCGCTCGCCGTGCCCGCGCTGTGGCAGTGCCCGGATCGCGGACGACGGCTCCTGCCTGCACAAGGTCGTCGAGCCCGCCGTCGTCACCTCCCGGGACAAACGCGAGGACGCCCGGATCAGCGACGACAAGGACGACCGGGAGCAGCGGTACTACACGGTGATCGACGCGGTCGACATCGCGAAGGAGGACATCGAGCCGAAGACCTCCTGGCGGCACGAGACGCAGACGTTCGGCGTCGACTTCTGCCGTACGGCCGTCGTCCGGCGGGTGAACGTCGGCCCGATGCGGTTCGACGCGAAGGCGGAGGACGATTTCGCCGGGCACAGCGTGCGGATGGCGCCGTTCCACGTGTGCACGGGCTGCGGCGCGGCGACCGCCGACGGGCGGCCCGTCTTCGACCACGACACCGACGCCCTGGACTCCGCGGCGGCGCGCAATCCGAAGCTGAAGCACCACCAGCCGTGGTGCCCGCTGCGCCGAGGGAAGAACCCGCAGGAGGTGGCGCAGGAACCGGTGCTGCTGGCGCACCAGCTGCACACTGAGGCGCTGCGGGTGCTGCTGCCCGCCGCCACCGTCCTGGTCGACGAGAAGATCCACTCCTTCCGGGCCGCGCTGCGGCTGGGCGTCGACCAGCACTTCGGCGGTGACCCGCAGCACCTGGACTCGACCCTGGCGCGCATGCCCGACCACGGCACCGGTGAGACGCGGCACTTCCTGGTGCTCTTCGACCGTCTGCCGGGCGGCACCGGCTACCTGCACCGGCTCACCGACCCGGCCCACTTCCGGGCGGCGCTCGCCGACGCGCGACGGGCGCTGCTGACGTGCCCGTGCCGCGACGAGGGGCGAGTCGCCTGCCACCGCTGCCTGCACCGCTACACCGAGGAGCGGCACCAGGACACCGTCTCCCGCCTCGAGGCCCTGGGCATCATCAACGACCTGCTAGGGCCGGTCGACCAGGACGGCGAGCCGGTGCTCGACGCGGACGGGCGGCCCGTCGACCTGTGGAAAGTCGCCCAGCTGCCCAGTACGGACCTGATCGGCCTGGACAAGCAGGTCGAGTCCGACCTGGAGGCCCGGTTCCTGGCCGCCCTGCGCACCTGGACCGGCCAGGAGCGGGACGCCGTCCTGGAGGAGAGCAGCACGGCCAGCGGCTACCTGCGCTTCGGCCAGGGCACCAACTGGCGGCTCACCGCGCAGCGGGACATGGAGTACACCCGGACCGACTTCACCTTCGAGTCCACGGACGGCCCCAAGGAGTACGTCACCGTCTACCTCGACGGCCACCGCTACCACGCCACCCGCGCGTACAACCGCATCGCCGCGGACTGCGACAAGCGCAACCGGCTGCGGGACAGGAACCACGTCGTCTTCCAGCTCACCTGGGATGATCTCGAACTGTTCGAGAAGGGCGAGGCGGCGAGGGCCGAGCCGGTCTGGCCGCCGTACCCGCGCAGCGCGCAGGACGCGGCCAAGGACTGGTACGAGGGGATGGGCGGCGCGCGCGCCGACTTCGCGCAGGCCATGTTCGCCAACCCCGTCGAGGCGCTCCTCGCCTACTTGCGCGACCCGGCCAAGGAGCGGTGGGGGCGCCGTGCCAGGGCCCTGGTGGCCGGCCTCATGGCCGAGCCCGCCGCCCTGGCGATGCAGGCGGACCGCACTCAGGCGCGGCAGGCGCTGAGGTCGGCGCTCGAGGCGTACGGCGCGGGCCGAGAGCCGTCGTCCGAGAAGCCGGTCACGGGCGACGGGGCCGTCCTGGTGCTCCGGGCAACCGACGCGTACGGTCTCCCTCTCCTCTTCGCCGTCGACGCGAGCGACGGCGAAGAGCCGGAGGCGGTGCGGTGGAGCGCGCTCGCCGTGCTCGACGACCGTGACGAGGTCCTGGGCACCGACGCGCACAAGCTGCGCTGGCGGGCCTGGCTCTACTGGTCGAACCTGCTGCAGTTCCTCGCGTTCGCCGGCGGGGACGGTGTCCAGCTGGCCGGCAGCCGTGCGCCCGCCTTCCCGGTCGACGTGCTGGCCGTCACCGGCGGCGTCGGCGAACTCGACTCGCTCATCGTCGTGCACCGGCCGGGGGACATGCCGACGGCGGAGAGGGCGGTGGTGGGGCGGGAGGCGCCGCCCGTCGGTGCCGGTACCGGCACCGGTGCTGCCGTGGCCGATGCGGTCGCCGAAGCGGAGGCCGGTGGCTCGATGGCCGAACGGGCCGTCGCCGGGCTGCTGCGCGACGCCGCCTGGGACGAGGAGATCCTTCCCCTCCTCGAGGAGGACGAGCCGGACTCGGCGCTCACCCGGCTCGCCCGCGCGCTCGCCGAACACGGCAAGCGGGCCCCCGTCTTCGGCTTCGAACTCGGCGAACGCGGCTGGCCGGCCGACTTCGCCTGGCAGGACCCCGGCATCCGTATCGCCGTCCTCGCCGCACCGCACGGCGAGGACGACGAGGAGGCCCTCCGCCGCGACAAGGCCTACGCCGACGCGGGGTGGACGGCCCGCACGGCGGACGACTGGCTCGACGACCTCGGCTCTCTCGTCGGGAGGCTCCCCGATGCCTCGTGAGCACCCGGCCCGAACGACTCCCCCGGTTGGTATGACCTCTGCGACTCCCACAACTCCCCGGCGACGGAAGGCAGCACTGATCCCATGACCGCCCGGCTCAGCCTGTATCAGAAGGCCGAACAGGAGCTGTACAAGCTCGACCGCTCGGTCAAGGGCAAGTTCTACGACTTCTGCCACCGCTTCCGCGAGGACCCGGACCACCCCGGCCTGGACCTCAAGCCCCTCAAGGGCGACGGCCGGGTCTTCCGCGCCAAGGTCGACCAGTCGTACCGCGCCCTGCTGGCCAGGGCGGGCGTCGACGAAAAGGGCCAGGAGAACTGGCTCGTCATCGCGGTACGCCACCGCAAGCACGTCTACGAGGAACTCTCGGTCGCGATCAACCGGGTCACCGGCGAGATCGAGTTCGTGGACCTCTCCGTGGTGGGCGAGAGCGTGCTGCGCCGCGCGGGCGTCACCCTCACCCCCACCGAACCCGAGCCCCGGCCCGCCCCGCAGCCGGAACCGGAACCCGAGCCCGAGCCCGACCCGGCCGCCGCCGAGCCCCTGCTCACCGGCGTCACCGCGGACGACCTGCGGGACCTCGGCGTCGCCGACCAGCTCATCGACCTCGCACTCGCCGTCACCGACAGCGACGAACTCGACCAGCTGGTCGAGGGTGCGCCGCTGCTGTCCAAGGACATCCTGTACGGGCTCGCCGCCGGCATGCCCCTCGACGAGGTCCGCGCGGAGATCACCGCCCCCGTCAAGGTCGACCTCGGCCAGGACTACGCGCAGGACCTCGGCGCCGCGCTCGCCCGCACCACCGTCACCACCATCGACGCCGACATCCAGGCCGCCCTGGAAGAGGGCGACTTCCGCGCCTGGAAGGTCTTCCTGCACCCCACCCAGGCCAAGCTCGTCCACCGCGCCTACAACGGCCCGGCCCGCGTCTCGGGCGGTCCCGGCACCGGCAAGACCATCGTCGCCCTGCACCGGGTCAGGCACCTGGCGCAGCAACTGCCACCCGGGCACAACAAGCCCATCCTGCTGACGACGTTCACCAAGAACCTCACCACCGACCTGCGTGCCCGCCTCGCCTCACTGATGGAGCCGGAGCTGCTCGCCCGCGTGGAGATCGCCCACATCGACCAGCTCGCCGCGCGGGTCCTCAGCGAGAACTCCGTCAAGGGCGCATCCCGTCAGCGCGTGTACGACAGCACCGCGCTCAACGTGCTGCGTCAGCTCCTCCTCGAGCTCGACGAGCGCCGCTGGGACGCCGAGTTCCTCTACGAGGAGTGGGACCAGGTGATCCTCGGCCAGTCCATCGGCACCCGCAAGGCGTACTTCGACGCCCGCCGGGCCGGCCGCGGCCGTTCCGTCACCCGCCCCGAACGCGCGCAGATCTGGAAGATCCTGGAGCAGTTCACGGCCCGCCTGGACAAGGAGGGCCTGGAGACCTGGGGGCAGGCTGCCGAACGCGCCGCCCGGCTCGAGGCGGAGCGCGACGCGAAGATCAGGGCCCGGCAGGAACACAAGGAAGCCGTCGGCGGCAAGGATCTCATCCACCGCGACGACGGCTCCGGCATGCGCTTCCTCCACCACCGCTACCGGCACATCGTCGTCGACGAGGCACAGGACCTGCGCGCCGCCCACTGGAAGATGCTGCGCGCCATGGTCGCCCCCGGCCCCGACGACCTGTTCATCGCCGGCGACACCCACCAGCGCATCTACGACCAGCAGGTCACCCTCTCCACCGTCGGCATCAACATCCGGGGCCGCTCCGCCCGGCTCACCCTCAGCTACCGCACCACCCGGGAGATCCTCTCCCGGGCCCTGCGGGTGGTGGACCTCACCGGCAAGGACCTCGCCTACGACGACCTCGACGACAGCACCGACACCCTCGACGGATACCGCTCCGTCCTCCGGGGCCCCGCGCCCGACCTGGTCGGCTGTGACTCCTGGGAGGACGAGCTCGACCGGCTCGCCACGGTGCTGACCACCTGGCGCGAGGAGATCGCGACGGGCAACGGCGGCGCCGGCCCGCGCCGCGACCCGCGCGGCAGCATCGCCGTGTGCGTCGCGGAGCGGGACATGGTCAGCCAGGTGATGTTCCACCTGGCCACCAAGGCGGGCATCACCGTCGCCGAGCTCACCAAGGACGGCCCCAAGGGAGACGGCGAGGTGCACGTCGGCACGATGCACCGCTTCAAGGGCCTTGAGTACCAGAAGCTCGCCATCGTCGGTGCCCGCGACGGCGTCATCCCCCGCACGGAGATCCTCGAGCGTTACCGCACCACCGACCCGAGGCGCTACGCCCGCGAGGAACTCAGGGCCCGCTCGCTCCTCTTCGTCGCCGCGACCCGCGCCCGCGACGCGCTGCGCATCAGCTGGTACGACAGGCCGAGCCCGTATCTGCCGGTCTGAAAGGCGTCACGGCTTCGGAAGGGCCGTGTTGCGGCGGGTCGCTCCCGGGCGAGAGGGGGCGTGTTCAGTAGACCTCTGTCCAGGCCAAAGGGGGACCTTCATCCAGAACGCCCAGGACACCTTGGGGTTCCTGTCCGAGACGCTCCGGGTCGCCCGCGTCATCGTGGACGCCAGGAAACACCCAGACGAAGCCCACCATGTAGAACGCTCGCCGCGTTCATTGAAAATTCTCCATTGACGGCCTCCGTGCGACGCTGGCAGACTCACGGGCATATAGAAAATCAATGAACGCGGCAAGGATTGTCCGGAGGGCTCGTGAAGATCACTATCGAGGGCGCGTCGCCCGAGTTCGAGCGCAAACTCCTCGACCTGCTCGCCGAGCACCGTAGGGAGTTGACGGTCGCCGTCGACACGGAGTGGAACGCGGACCGCGCCGCGCGATACCTGCGCACCCTGCCCAGCTCGGCCCGGAGCTTCTTGGAGGAAGTCGTCAAGGGGAAGGGGTATGCCGACGCCGCCGCTCTGCGGGACCTGTTCGGCTCGTTGCGCGGCCCGACCATCGCCCTGTCCCGGGCCATCCCGCGCGGAGTCAAGGCGGGCTGGTGGCCGGAGGGGATCGCCGCACCAGTCCAGGCCGTCTACGACCCGGCCAATCCCTCGTGGCAACGGGCCATCGGTTACTCCATGGACAAGGCCGTCCTCTCCGTCTTCATCGACGCGCTCTGGGACGTCTTCGGCAACGGGCCGGGCGACCCCCGGGCGCACATGGACCCCGAGCAGCTCGCAGAGGTGATGATCCGGGAGGATGCGGAGGCACTGCGCCGCGAGGAGGAACGGGAAGCGCGCCCGGGCCACCCGCCGGCCATCCGCTGGGCGGACACCGACGATGTGCCGAGCGCCCTGGACATCCTGGACGGGGAGGACCAGTGACGGCGAAGTTAGGGGGTTGCGCGGCTAACTCCGGTCTCCCGCACGGTCGGCCCGGCTCGTCCAACAGGCGGGCGTCGTCGACTTCTTGGAGGTCCACCGTGTTCCCTGCTCGCTGCGCCGCTTGCTCCGTCCATCCCGCGGAGTGAGGCCCGCACCCATGTCCTCGCTTATCGATGTGCCCGGTCTGGTCACCACCCTGCTCGGCGCCGCCCTGCTGGCGGGCGCCGGCGCCACGGGACGGCGGATGCTGTCCCGCCGCCCGCGAACCACCCAGCGGGTAGACGCCACAGCGTCGGAAGGACCCCGCATGCTCCGCCGCTACACCCTGCTGCGCACCACCGGTCCGAACGGTGTCCCAGCGCAGTACGACACGACCCGGCCGCCGGGCACCGTCATCACGCACCCCGTCAATGGCCACCCGCAGCGCTTCGAACTCACCGACGTGCCGTTCGGCGACGGCAGCTTCGTCGCCGAGCCGCTCGACCACCTGTAGAAGGACCCTCCGGTGCCGCGCCTTCTTCCGGCTCGATCGAGAACGGCCAGCGGAACAACCGGAACCGAAAGACGGTCGAACACCCGCCCATAGCCGACGACAATGTGCACCACGAACACGTAAGGGGGAAGAGCATGCCCAATGGCATCTCCATCACTGACCAGTTGGAACCGCACGAGTGGTCCAACGAGGAGACGGCGGCGTACGAAGCCGCGATCGAGGCGATCAACGGAGCGGTGGGCGCCTACAGCGCGGTCATCTCCGCCGAGGAGGCCAAGGCCGCCCCGGACCAGAGCGTCATCGAGGACGCCCGCGCCGCACAGGCGCAGCTGGCCCGCGAACGCGAGGGCCTGCACTCCTCCGACCGCGAGCAGATCGCAGCGGCCCGGGCCCGCTACGCACAGCTCGCCCGCGAGGTCCTGGCGGGGATCGCGTGATCGACCCCGCGGAAGTTGAACGGTACCGACTGCCCCCAGAGGAGAACGAGCGGATCTTCCGCGAGCGGATCGTGCCCGACCTGCTCCAGGGCCGCGCCTCGCAGGAGACGCCCACGGTCGTCTTCCTCGTCGGCCAGCCCGGCGCCGGCAAGAGCCGGGTCACCGAGATGGTCGCCGCCCAGCTCAACCGGCACGGCGGATTCGTAGACGTCGACAGCGACCTCTACAAGCCGTACCACCCGGCGTACGCGGAGCTGATGGCCCAGGACGACACCCTCATGGCCGCCTACACCCGCGCCGACGGACGGGCCTGGATGGCGCAGGCCGAACAGTACGTCCGCGACCACGGCCTGCACGCCATCATCCAGGAGACCTCCCAGAACGCTGAGGCCGTCGAGCGGAAGATGCGCGCCTACCGGACCGCCGGGGCGCGGATCGAAGGGCTTTTCATGGGGGTGCCGCAGGCGATGAGCAACCAGGGCATCGTCGCCCGGTACTTCGAGCAGCTCGCCGACCGCGGCCAGGGACGGCTCACCGTGCAGGCCAACGCCGACGAGTCCTACCGCGGCATCCTCGACCTGGCCGACCGCGTCGACACCGGCACGCTGGTCGACCTGGCCAGCGTCTACCGACGCGGCGAGGCCAAACCCCGCTACAGCAACACCCTGGACGAGACGGGGGCCTGGACGAACCCACCGGCCCTGCGGCAAAGCCTCGAAAGCGAACGCGCCCGCCCCTGGACCGACACCGAGAGCACCGGCTTCGTCGTCACGCAGCTGCGGTTGCGCGAGGCAAGCCGCGGTCTCGGTGGCGAATGGCCCGCCCGTCTCGCCACGATCGAAGCCCAGGCCCGACCGCTGCTGACCCCTGCCGCCGGCGCCCGGCTCGGACCGGCCAGGCCATCGTCGGCGGCTGCACGCTCCCGCAGCACCACCACGGGCAGGCGGCCGTCGACTTCCGAAGGGGCGAAGCCATCAGAGCGGCCGCCGACCGAGGGCTACCAGCCGCCCGGATCCGAGCAACGCCGAGGACCGAGCAAATAGCCCCGGACAGCGTCCCGCAGGCGTCCACTGGCGCCTGCGGGACCGTCCGACCACCGCCTTGCACTGCGCGCGCCGCCAGCCGCATGTTCTGGCTCATGCGGCAGGGCTGCGAGGGTTTGGGCCGCCACGCCGGCGGCCCAAACCCTCACTTGCTGCCGTAGTCCGCAAAGGCCGGCACAGACCGGCGAGCACCCCGCGCCCGTACCTGCTATGACTCCGGGATCCACGGCGCTGAGAGAAGAACCGTCTCAGGAATGGGGAAACCGACAGCTTCGAGAAGACCACGGGGAACGGGGCCAGCCGCGCCGGAGAAGGTGACCGCGCCGCCAGCGAAAATCACGTCATTGAAGCGCACGTCGCAACCAGAGAACGTTGTCGCCTCGAAGTTCGTTAGGCCGCCGGAGAACGTCACGTGCCGGAAGAACACCACACCGTCGGAGAACGACGCACGGTTGAAGAGCAACGCAGCACCGGAGACCGTTGAAAAGTTGAAGTCGATGTATCCGCCACTGAACCTTGAACCGGCGAAGTCCACCGTGCCGCCGGAAAATGTTACCTCCCGGAAGGACACATTACTGCCAGAGAAATCCGCGTCACCGAAGTCCACATCGCCGCCAGAAAAAGTTGCCCAGTCAAAGCGCACCTCACTGCCGGCGAATACCGCGTCACCGAATTCCACCGTGCCGCCGGAGAACGTCGATTTTCCGAAAAGCACCTCGCCGCCGGCGAATACCGCGTCACCGAAGTGCACCCTGCCCCCGGAGAACGTCGCACCGCCAAAAGACACTGTGCCGCCGGAGAACGTCGCACCACCGAACGACACCATGCCGTCGGAGAACGTCGCACCACCGAACGACACTGTGCCGCCGGAGAACGTCGCACCGGAGAAGTTCATGGCGCCGTCGATGGTGACGTCTGTGAGGTCGAGGTCATATCCCTGCCAGGAGCCATGTGTTCCCTGGGGGCGTCGGTAATGCTCGGCGATGAGACGCAGAATCGTATGCCGGACCTTACGCAAAGCCAGGTAGCGATGGTGTTCCTCCTGATGGGCAGGGTCGCTGCCGGGATCGGGGGTGTAGGGGAGTTGGAGGTAGGCGCACAGGACGTCGATGCAGGTCTGGCGCAGGCCTTGGTCGGGTGCGTCGTCGGCGAGTCCGGCCAGAGCGTGGACACCACCGAGTTGGATCGCCGGGGAGTCAGAGCCGAGTTGTTCGACGGCCTTTGTGAAGCGCTCGGTGTGAAGCCGAGTGACGTCCCGGTGGGCTCCTGATTCGTCGACCCGCTGGCGGCGGTAGGCGACGACCAGGGCGACGAGCGCCCCAGCCCCGGCGACCACTCCGAAAGAAAGTTTCACCAGGTCGAACAGCGTCTTGGCGTCGAGTTTGGCGGTGGTGTCGACCTCCTGGAAATCCAGCAGGAGGACCAGACCGAAGAAGACGCCGCCCGCCACGAGGATGGCTGCGGCGAAGATGACGGCCAGGGCCCTGCCAAGTTTCCACAGCCGCAGCTCGCGGTCGGATGGCGCCAGGTGTGAGGGTCGGTTGTCCGTCATGGCGTGGGGGACTTCCAGGCGCTGGGGACAGTTCCGGGCAGGCGGTGGCCAATCTGGTGCTCGCCCTTGGTGCAGCCGGTGAAGGGTCCGCTAGGGCTGCGCAGTTCACGGATGCAGGGGTCCAGGTGGTCGCGGTGCCAGACGCTGGGGCCGGTGTAGCCGCAGGTGGCGGGGTCCGTGAGTTCCTGCCAGGCCAGCCAGCAGGCGTGGAGGCGGGCTACGGCTACGGGGTGCTCGAACCAGAGGTGGCACCAGCGGGCGTCTGCGCTGGGCTCGCCCAGGTAGCCGGGGACGAGGACGCCCTCGACCCACTCGATCAGGGCGCGCAGTTCGTCGTCATACTCCGGTGAGTCGAGCAGGAGGATGAACGGCGGGTACTTCCACTCCTCCTCGTCCTCCTCGCTGTCGGTGTCCTCGGCGGCCGTGTCACCGGCGGCCGCCGGGCCCGGGGTCGGGTCCGGGCCTCCGGCTGCGGCGAGGGCCTGGATCTGGGCCGTCAGGGCGGCGATCTGAGCCTTGAGGTCCTCGATGTCCTCGAACAGGCCGACCGGCACGTCGAACCGCGGCTCGTCGGGGTCACCGGCCACTGCGCTCTGCCTGCCTCTCCTCGTACGCGGCGACCGCCCGCTTGGTGATGGCGGCCTCCTCGGTCTTCATCTGCGGGCCGATGTGGGCCATCGCCTTCTCCGCGTACCAGGGGCGGAGGCGGATCTGGGCAACGGGCATGCCGGTGGACAGCAGCAGGGCGGTGCCCTTGCGCATGGCGCGGATCTCGGCGGGGTCGAGCACCTGTTCCCGCTGCTCGGACCAGCTGCGGCTGCCGCCGTCCTTGCTCTTGGAGTACGAGCCGCGCTCGACGTAGTGGGCACCGGCCAGCGTAGAGACGTCCTGGGCGAACTTCGCGTCGTCCATGCCGACGCCGATGATCTTCTTCGTGGCGGCCGACCACATGGCGTCCATACCGATCTCGCCCCAGGCGGCGACGCCCTGACGGTAGCTCTGGAGGATCACGAAGGGGGTGATGCCGCGGCTGCCGAGGTGGCTGTAGAGGTCGGGCAGGTCCTTGATCCGGCAGATGTTGGCGGCCTCGTCGAGCACGGCCCGCATGGGCTCGGGGAGGCGGCCGCCGTGGCGTTCGCCGGCTTCGGCGGCCGCGGTGAACACGGCGTCGGCGAGGGCGGCGACGACGGCGGAGGCGGGGCCGCCCTTCTTCGACAGCAGGTAGAGGGTGTCGGTGCTGAGCGCGAACTGCTCGGGGTCGAACCGTGGGTGCCGGTCGTCGGGGGTGACCCAGGCGAGGACCTTCTCGTCGCGCAGGGCGCTGACGGCGGTCCGCGCGTTCTGGTAGATCCCGGACTGGGTCTCCTCGGCGATGTTGATGGAGGAGTCGACCTGTTCGGCGAGGACGGGTTCGTGCTGGTAGAGGATGCGCAGGGGCGCCTTCTCCTTGGGGTCGGCCAGCCACGCCATCACGTCGCGGACGGTGCCGCCGTCGTGGTAGGCGGCGCGGAAGAGGCCGACCAGCAGGTCACCGGCTGCCTGGCTCCAGAAGGGGTCGGCCTGTTCGCTGGTGATCTGGTTGACGAAGTGGCTGGCGAGGCGTTCGGCGCCTTCCAGCGTCTCCGCCTGGGCGATCATGTCCCACCACATCTGCCGCTCGGCCTGGGCGACGCCCTGGGTGTCGAGCACCCAGGTGCGGCCGACCTTCGCGCGGGAGGCGAGGGTGGCGGCGTAGACGTCGGCCTTGTTGCTGGTCATCAGCAGGGCGCCGGGGGCTTCCTCAGCCACCGGGATGGCCAGGGACGTCGACTTGCCCGCGCGGGGCGCCATGATGGCGACGTAGGTGTCCTCGTCGCTGCCGCGCAGCTCCACGCCGGAGGGCAGGTGGTCGCCGAGCAGCACGCCCCGGTCGCGCGGCGGGACCTTGGAGGGCTTGGTGCCTTTGAGGGAGGCGCGCAGCCGGGTCGCGGTCGCGGCCGCCCGCTTGGGGGTCAGCTCCCGCATCTGGTGCAGCGTCGCCAGACTGCTGGGGTTGCGGAACCAGCGGAACGTCCAGCGCAGGCCCCACACGAGGAACACGACGACGGCCAGGTCCGCCACGGTGGCGCCGACGAGGGACGCGGTCTGCGAGTGCGGCCACGCCGCCGGCCAGTCGGTGGCCATCTGGAAGGCGGCCACGAGCGAGGTGGGGAACGGGGCGACGTCGTCGCCGGTCAGGGCCGCGCCGGCGGCCGCCCCGGCCCAGGTCGACACCGACAGGGTCACGGCGCCGCCGAGGAGGATGCCCCCGGCGGCCCATGCCCGGTCGTTCTCCGTCATCATCAGCTGCCCCCTCCTGCTGCGGCCGTCCGGCGGCGGTTGTGGTCGGTCCGGTACAGGCGCAGCTCGGTCGACGTCAGCTCCAGCGCGGCGGCGATGCCCGGCCGGGTGCCGATCTTGATCAGGTACTTGCCGCGGCCCGGGTGCCGGACGGTCTCCTCGTCCGTCTCGGTGTGCTCGGAGCCGGTGGGGTCGATGTCCAGGCCGGTGCTGGTGGCGCTGGACCATGAGCCGATCATCATGCGTTCCTGCTCGGTGAGGGAGCGCTTGCCGGTGACGCGGCGCAGCTCCTCCTCGGAGGACGCGCCGATCACCCAGGTGTCGCAGCGGTCCATCAGGCCGCGGGCCTTGGCGCGGTCGGTCTCGGTCGGCAGGGCCTCGACGTCCAGCAGCGAGTGGGTGACGTAGATCGTCACGTCGTTTGTGGTGCGGTTGAGGCGGGAGATGGCGTCCATCGCGTCCACCAGGCCGGGACCGCTACGCAGTGCCCGCCACATCTCGTCCATCGGCAGCACGAGGGAGCGGTCCATCATCCCGATGCTGCGGGCGGAGTCGATCGCGCTGTAGGTGTACGCCCAGGTTGCGATCATTCCCGCGCTGACGACGTCGTTGCCGCGGGCCCGCAGCGCGGAGATGTCCACCGACACCGCCGGGGCAGCGATGTCCAACGGAGTGGTGGTGGGGCCGTCGAACAGGCCTTTGAGGGGGCCGCCGATGAGGTTGTCGAGCCCGGCGATCACCGACCGCGTCAGGTCCTGGTAGCGGTCTCCCTCGGCGGCGAGTTTGGTCCGCAGCTCCTCGGGCGCGGCCCGCAGGATGCGGACGACGTCGGCGACCACCGGGTCGCTGCCCGACTCCTGGGCGGCGGAGGCGACCTGGACGGCGGTGTCCAGCGCGGAGCGCTCGATCTCGTTCGGGGACCGGCCCAGTCCGTGCTTGGTGGACAGCAGGGCGACCAGGGTCTCCAGGCGGCGCCCGTTGAGGACGTCGAGCAGGGCCTCGCGCCGCTCCGCGGTCAGGGATGCCGCGCGCCCCTTCAACGGGCCGGAGTCGAGCGGGTTGAGGCGGCCGATGCCGTCGCCGATCCGGACGACGGAGCCGCCGAGCTCACGGATCAGCTCGGTGTACTCGCCCTTGACGTCGCCGGGCACGCACGGCATGAACCCGAACGCGGAGTACACCATGCACATGCGCTTGACCAGCGCGGACTTGCCCGCGCCGGGCTGGGACATCACCCACACGCCCGGGTTGGTCGTCAGCTTGCCCGTCCATCCGCTGGGGTCGATGGCCACCAGCTCGCCCGTGAGCAGGTCGCGCCCGACGGGCACGCCGCGCGGGGGCAGGCCGCTGCCGAGCAGGAAGGGGTAGATGCCGCCCGCCTGGCTAGTCGGCCCAGTGTAGACGGTGCCGGTGTCCTCGACGGGCGAGCGTCCGCCGAAGCGGCCGCCCCAGCCCAGCCGCGGCGCGTAGCGACCCTTCAACCGGGCGGCCAGGCGCCGCTCCTGGCGCGTCGGGGTCTGCTCCGCCTGCGCCACCACACGCTTGGGCGAGGTCAGCGGCACCGGCTTGGTCTTGCGTGCCATGTCGTCAGTCCTTCACCAGCGGGGAGTAGCCGAGCGGCAGTCCGGCGGCGAACACGGCGGCCTGGGCGCCGTAGGCGGGCCGCATGCGGATGCCTCGGGTGGCTTTCACCGCGCGGGCCAGCTCCTGGCGGGCGGCGGGCAGGTCCTCGGTGCTGCGGGCGGTGACGGTCACCATCAGCGTCCAGTCCACGACCTGGGCGCCGCCGGCCACCTGGGCGGCGGCCTTCTCCGCCCGCTGGGCGTCGGCCCGCTGGGACCACTTGGCGCGGCCCTTGACCTCGGCGGTCGCCTGCGCCCGCATGTGCGCGTTGGCGATCTCGCGCTCCAGCACGGCCTCGCCCTCCATCGGGTCGAGCACGCGGTAGGAGAGGGTGATGCGCCTCTGGAAGCGGCCGGGCGCCAGCAGCGGGAGCAGCACCGAGTAGGGGATGGGGCGGCGCGGCATCTCCCGCAGCACCCAGCTGACGGACACTCCCCCGTCGTGAGCGTAGGTCTCCCAGTCGTCGTCGGCGGCCTGCGGCCCGCACTCCGCCCACGACAGCTCCTCGAACTCCGCGTCGCGCGCGTTGAACACCTCGGGGTCGTAGGCGGACCTGACGATCCGGCGCAGGTCGACGTCGGTCGCCCGGCGCTCAATGTCCGTGCCCGTGCCAGACAGGTCCAGGGAGTCGACCACCCGCAGGGCCTCGGCGACCTTCTCGGCGAGGTCAGCCGGCGGGGTCGCGGTCGCGTCGGGGTCCACGGTGACGGTCATCCACGGCGCCACGCTGGCGGTGGCGTGCGGCATCGTGCGCACCAGCTCGTCGATGACCTGCTTGGCCAGCCGGGGCGCGGCCGGGTCCTTGCGGGCCTTGACGTCGTCGCCGAGCGCCGCGCCGGCGCCCGGGGTGATCTGGATGGTGACGCTCGCGCCCTTGATCTGCTCGTCGGTGCTCATCGCGTCCAGCACCGACGACCAGGTGCGCAGGCTGCTCTGCACCGCCGCGGTGGGCGCCATGAGGCTTCCACCCGGCGCCAGCAGGGTGGTGACGGTCATGTAGCCGCTCGTCCGGTTGTGGACGACGCCCACGGCACGGCCGGTGGTCGGGTCGTGTGCCTTGATCAGGGTGCTGCTCGCGCCGACGCCCGGCAGGTCCAGGGCGTACGGGTGGGGCAGCAGCAGCCTGCGGTAGGCGTTGGCGTCGTAGCGGGCGGCCCGTTTCCAGGCGAGTTTGGCCCAGTAGTAGGACAGGGCGGACATGCCGTGTCGGCGTGCGGCGAGCAGCCCGAAGAAGATGAGCGTCAGCGGCAGGGTGACCAGCAGGGAGACCGGCGCCTGGGTGGCGATCAGGCCGTCCGCCGTCAGCACCGCGGCGGCGAGCATCGTCGCGGTCCTCGACAGCCCGCCGAAACCGAAGTCGCGGCGGGCCCGGAAGCCGTCCACGAGCAGTGCCTGCGGGACCTCGTGGGTCGTCACTGATTCCCCCCGCCCATCTGTCCACTGACGCCCTGGATCGCGTCGTTGACGCCGTCCAGGACCTGAATCCCGACTCCTGCGGCGCCGGTCGCGCTCGCCGCTCCTCCGGCCGCGCCGGCGGCCGCGGCCGTCCCCGCACCGGTCGCGGTCGGGCTCGAGGACCCGGCCGCCGCCGCGTCGGCTCCGCCAGCCCCTCCGGACTGGCCCGGCACGCGGGAGTTCTCGTTGCGGGCCGCCTGGGCCTGCGCGTCACCGCCCTGACCGCCGTCCCGGCCCTCTCCCCCGTCACCGGACCGGCCCGGGTTCTGGCCCGCGCCCGGCCGGACCTGGTCGACGTACTGGGCGTGAGAGACGGGATCGGCCGGGGCGTGCCCGCGATCGCTGCCGCCACCGCTGTCGCCGCCCTTCTCCTTCTTCGCGCCCAGGTAGCCCGCGGCCGCCGACAGTGCGCTGCTGGCCCCGCCCGCGCCCATCGCGGAACCGACCGCAGCGCCGAACGGCGCGAAGATCTTGGTGAGCGGCGCGGGAGCCACGATGGCCAGGAACAGCGTGGCGACACCCCTGAGCCAGGCGACCAAGCCCTCGGCGTGGCCGAGTTCGGCGAAACCCACGCAAATGATGATGGCGACGATGGGCTTGTAGGCGATGATGACCAGCCCGCTGGTGATCAGGGTCGGCGCCCACTTACGAGTGGTCTCACCACCGGTACGGCCGCCGCCGGCCACAGGCAGCAGCAGGCAGATGATGGGGATGGCGGCCTGCCGCAGGAAGATCAGCACCATCTGCACGAAGCCGATCAGCAACAGCGCTCCGACCATGCACAGCGCGATGATCGGATTGATGACCGTCGCCGGGACCAGCACCGTGAGGATCTGCTCGTAGGCCGCTCCGTCGTCGGCGAACGTGGCGTCCACCAGGCCCGTGGTCATCGCATCGCCCGCGACGAGCAGCAGGCCGAACAGTCCGACGCCCAGGAACGACAGGACGAGGTTCTCGACCCATCCACCCATCGCCCGTCCGGCGTGTTTGGCCTGCCCTGTGAGCGCCATCTTGGCCAGGTTCCACATCACCCCGGCCACCGCGATCAGCAGCCCGAGCCAGGCCAGCATCCCGGCCAGTGTGGCCTTGCCGCCCCACAGGCCGGTTCCCTCCAGGTCGACCGAGGGCCCTTCCAGACTGAAGGTGATCGTCTTCTTCAGCGACCACGTGGTGGCGTCCCGGGCGGACCTGATGATGTCGCCCACGATGGAGTCCCACACGGCCTTCCACGGGGCCTTCATCGCCTTCTCGACGACCTCGTCGACCTTCTCGCAGGCGGGCGATCCGGTGATGCGGTCGCTGTGTTCTCCGACGTTCCCGGGGAGGGCGTCCCAGATCGAGCTGGACCCCACCCGGCACGCGATCTCGGCAGCATCACCGGGATCGGGCAGGGCCGCCGCCGGGGCCGATGCGGACACCGTCAGCCCGACAACGGCGGCCAGTGCCAGCAGCAGCGCGGCGAGCCGACGCATCATGACGCCTCACGGATAGCGGTCCATCCAGCGGCGTTGAAATCAGCGTCGCCCGGCGCGACGATCGCGGGCTTGTCCGAGGTGTCCGCGTCGGCGAACGCCTTGCCGGACAGCTTCCAGTCGCCATCCGTCCAGGCCGCACCGGACAACGAGCGCGTGTAAGTAGCGCGCTCCTTCGCTGTCTCGCCCGCCTTCTGCACCACGCGGGTGAGCAGCCAGACGCTGACCGCGTCGTCGGACTCCTTGATGACCTTGTAGCCCACCACGGTGTTGCGCATGTACGCGCCTGCGGGCAGCGGCTCCCCGACGGGCAGGCCAAGCTCCTTGTGCAGCATCTTGTCGGTCTGCACCGCGTCCAGCTCGACCTTCTCGGCACCCTCGTCGCTCTGGTCCCCCTCGGCGACGTACGAGCGGTAGATGCGCAGCTGCTCGTCAGTAGCGTCGTGATCGGAGTCGATGCTGATGGAGTTGGCGGCCGCCATCATCGACACGGCGCCCTCGGTGCTCTTGGGATAGCCGACCTGGCTGCCGTGTGCGTCCGTGCGCTTCCCTCGCGGGAGGGCGGCCCACCGGTCCGGCTCGGTCCACTCCTCAGGCCTCGTGTAGGACTCGGCGGGGCTGGGCGAAGCGGATGCGCTGGCACTTCCCCCTGCCGCGCTCGGCGAGCCGGTCTCCTCGTCGTCGCCGCTGAAAGCCATATAGCCCGTCAGCGCGAGGACGGTCGCGAGCAGACCGCCCGCGACCCACATGCTCTTGGAGTTCCTTGTCCCCCTGGTCGGCATTCTTCTCCCCCGCCCGCTCAGCCCGCGATGCCGTTGAGGATGGCGATGAGCGAGCTGGACAGGATTACGGCCGCGGCGCCGCCTCCCATCCACTTGAAGGGCTCGCTGCCGCCGCCGTTGCGGCTCTTGTCGGACACCGCCAGCTTGTAGACACCGAAGCCGACGCCGCCGACGCCGGCGAGGACCAACAGCCACAATCCGTACCCGAAGATCTCGGCCACCGGGCCGTCCATCCCGGGGATCGGCGTCGGCTTCGCCCCAGGGATGAGCGCCGCAAGGTTCGCCATCATCATTTCCCTTCGATCGTGCGCCGCAGCTTCGCGGCCGCGGTCTGGACGCTCCTGTACTCCAGGGCCTCGTCGGCCCCCTTCACGGCCCGCAGCACGGGCAGGTACGGCAGACGCGCCACTCCGGCCAGCCGCCCCTCCAGGGCGCGGACGAGATACCGCGCGTCCTGCACCGGGCCTGCCGGGGCATCGGCCACCCACACCAGCCACGGTTTCGGCAGCGGGCCCCAATTACGCAGGGTCTCCTCCAGGCGCGTCACGCCGTGGAGGGTCGTGTCGGTCACCAGCACCGGTGCCGTGCCGTACGGCAGGACTTCGCCGGGTGCCAGGACGCGGGCCCTCCTGCCGCCGCTGCCGTCGTCGAGCATGGCGGCCACGGTCGCCACTGCAATGCCATTCCCGTCCACGGGCATCAGCGCGTACCGGAGGTCAACCGGTCGGTCAGTGCCCGGGGTTGACATCATCGTTTGGGCGGTCACGCCACAACTCCCCCTGTCGGCCTTGCTTTCGTGACGATATTGGGTTTCTGAGACCACTGAGGCTAGCGTGACCCGCGGACATTCCAGGTCGTCTTTTCCGCGTAGCCAGAGGTCAGGTCACAGGTGTCGCTCTACGGCAGAGAACCGCGATGCGCGTCACGCCCTCCCCAGAGCAAATGCGCAACAGCTTCCGCCCGGTTGAAGGACCGGAGGCCGGTCCCGCCCCCCCGATCCGCGCACGTACACACCAGCCACACCCCCGAGTCGCCGACAGGCTCACGCGGACGCATCTGCACCGGTGATGCGATGGGCACACCGGCAGCCCGCTGGGCAACGCATCCCTCACGCGAGTCAGTCACCGACCCTACGCGATGCGTGATCACGCTCACGGTTCGGCCCCGCCAAACCGGGCCGCGCAGCCTGGGCGTCTCGTGATCTAGTACGGCGGGGACCTGCACGACCGGCACGACAGCGAAGAGAGAGATCGGGCTCTACGGGGGGAAGCGTGAAGGTAGTCGTCGGGGCTGTGGCCGCAGCGACGAGCCTCGTTCTGCTGGCGTTCATGGGCATTGTGTTCGTGGTAGCCGCCGAGGAAGCGGGTGCAGACATCGACATGGCCGACGGCGGAGGCGGCCTGCAGGGGGTCCCGCAGGAATTCCGTTCCTGGATCCTCAAGGCCGACGCCGCTTGCGCCGAACCCGCCATGACCCCGGCTCTGCTCGCCGCGCAGCTGTACCAGGAGAGCAAGTTCAAGACCAGCCGCGCGGAGGCCACCAGCCACGCCGGCGCCCAGGGCCCGGCACAGTTCATGCCCGGCACATGGGCCACCTGGGGGCGGGACGACGACGGCAACGGCGTCGCCTCACCGTGGGACATCGGTGACGCCGTCATGGCGCAGGGCCGCATGATGTGCTCCCTGCTCAAGCAGGCCCAGAGCTCCGGCTACCCGGGCGATGTCAGGGCGCTCGCCCTGGCCGGGTACAACGCCGGATGGGGCCGCGTGGTGGAGTACGGCGGCGTGCCCCCGCAGTCCTTCGCGGGCGGCGAGACCTACAACTACGTGCGGACCATCCTGTCGCTGATGCCCCGCTTCGAGGGCCCCGGACGCCTCCAGGTCTCCGGGTCGGGCACCGGTCCCGATGCTCTGCGCAAGGCAGCCACCCGCATCGGCACCCCCTACGCCTACGGAGGCGGCGGCCCGGACGGCCCGGGCACCGGCTTCTGCGACGGCACCAACGGCTACAAGAACGGCGAGTGCCTGGCCTCCCGCACCGTCGGCTTCGACTGCAGCTCGCTGGTCCAGTACGCCTACTGGCCGAAGGTGAAGCTCCCCCGCACCGCAGCCGCCCAGTACGGCGCCACCAGCGACCGACCCGTCTCCCGCAGCCAGCTCAAGCCGGGCGACCTGCTGTTCTGGGCGCACAACGACGGGTTCATCTACCACGTCGCCATGTACGCGGGCGACGGCAACGTGCTGCACGCACCTCGCACCGGCCGCAACGTCGAGATCGCCCCGCTCACCTCAGCAATGCCGCAGGGCGACTACCTCGGCGCGACCCGCCCCTGACCCCGAAATCACGTGTGCCACAGACCGGCATCCGGCCTGCGGCCCACACGCATCACGACGACGGACTACCGGGTCCGGCCATTCCTCGGCGCGGGTCCGGCCTGCCGGTGCGGAGCCGTCCCAGCCTCCGCGGGGACTGCGCCCTTCACCGCCTTAGTAGGGTCCACGCTCGGCGACGTCGCCCTCGCCGCCGCGGTGTTCACCGTCACCCGCGACTCCCCCGGCGCCTCGCCGGTCGGACGGCGCAGTGCGTCGCTGACGGCCTGCACCAGCCGCGTCCCGAGCTGAGCATCCGGGCCCGCCTGCCAGGACGTGTCCTTGGCTAGACGGACCAGGTGCTCACGCACATGCTCGCCGTCGGTCTCCATCTGTGCCATCCGGCAAGCCAGCAGGGGCCACTGACGGGACGCCACCAGCAGGTCCGCCTCCCGCTCGAACCCGGGCATCGCCTCGCGCACCCAGCGGGTGTACCGCTGGTTCTCCTGCGGCGAGACGGCCAACTGCGTGAGTGCCCGCTCGCGGTCGGACAGGTCGAGATCCCGGGGGAGGTCCAGCCCGGTCGTGAGTGGCCCGTAGGACAGCTGGGCGTCCCGGCTCATCACCGGCTCCGCAGCCGCCCCGAGCCCCTTCGCCACCGCCTGGTCGACGGCCAGCACCTCGTTGTGCGCAGCCGCCAGGACCTCGCGCACGTTGACGCCCCGCTCCTCCAGCCGGGCCATCGTCGCCGCCATCTCCGGCCACGCAGGAGAAGTGAGGATCGCCTCCCGCACCGGTCCCGCCGGCAGCGTCTCCCGGACGGCCCGCACCCACTGGTCGGTGGCCGCTCCCCCCGCCTTCGCCGCGACCTGGTCGCGTACGTTCACCGCGATCTCACCGACGCGCGGCAGGACCTGGTCCAGGTCGACACCGGCCTTGCGCAGCGCCAGAAGCTGCTGCGCGAGCTGCGGCCAGTCCGCCTCTCCCATCAACGCGACGGAGACGTCGGACGGAAGCAGCCGCTCGACGTCCTTGCCGATCTCGTTCACCGCCTCCTCGGCGGTCGGCAGGCCGTCTTCCTTGCCCTCCTGCCTGCGCTGCTGGTGGCGCCGCGCGGCGTCCGCGATGGCCATGACCAAGCGCGCCGCCATGACCGCAGTCTGCACCGCCTCGGCGGCGGACTCCGTGAACGCCTCCCCCGCGCGATCCTCTGGTCCCGGTGTCGTCATCCCGCGCTCTCCCCTCGTTAGCGGCCCCGCTTCGGGCCCTTGCGCTGCTCCTCGCCAGGCAGCCGCCGCGTCGGCGAGGACGCCCCCTGCTTGCGGGTCGGGACAGTCCGCCCGGCTCCCCCGGCGGGCGCAGCAGTCGTACCGCTATCGGACGCCGCGACCGCCGAACTGCGCTGCCGCTGCCATCCGTCCAGGCGCCATACAAGCACCTCAGCCACCGAGTCCGCAGAGTCCACCTCCCGCCTGGCGGCGACCGTTGCCAAGACATCACCGGGATCGTCACCGGCCTTCTCGACCTCTGCGAGCCGGGCTCTCAGGGCAGGCCACGCCGGATCGGCCAGGATCTCGCGGGCGTGCTCGGGGACGGCCTCCTGGACAGTGCCGGCCATCGGCCGGATGCCCGGCGATGTGGCCGCGCGACACCCGGTCCCAGCCCGGGCCGCGGTGCGCTTGGAGCTGGGTCGGCACTCACGTGCCGCGTTGACTCCGACGGTCACCTCGACTGCTTCGTGCAGCAGCCGCCCGGCTCGCCCGGCGGCCTCCGCCTGGACCCGGTGCTCCTGCGCCTGGTGCCAGCACCGGGAGGCCTCCACCGCAGTCACCAAGGCCAGCAGGAAGCCCAGCGCGGCGACCGTGTCGTTGCGTCCGACCGCTGACACGGAGCGGGAAAGGACGTAAATCGACTCCCGGTACAGCTCGCGCGCCTGGCCCTCCATCTCGCGTGCGGCCGGAGCCCGGGAAGCCCGCTCGAACTCGTACGCGGCCTTACGCATCTGACTGCGTACCAGGTACGGCGAGACGGTCGCGGCGACCACGATCAGGTCACCGAGCGCGGCCACGTCCCCCGCTCCCTGATGCAGTCCTCCGACACCGAGCTGGTCGGCGGCGGCGCGGACCTTCTCCGCTGCCACACGCCACACATCCGCCGACGGCTGGGTATTTACCGGAGGGCCGTTCCAGCGTTCGCGTACGCGCGGCAGGGACAGATCGGGGGCCAGTCTGGTGCCCGGGAACCATACCGGCTTCTGTTCACGGTTGCGGTCGCCCGGCAAGGCCACGGAGTAGCCGGTCACGTTGCCGTCCGGGGCAATCCTCTGCTTCACACGCAGTCCGGCCGCGGCGAGCCGCTCGAAGAAGTCAGCATCGCTCACGGCGGCCGCTGCCGCCTCACGCACAGCGCGCTGGAGCGTCTCGCGGGCAGACTCGGACAACCCTCTGCGTGCCGCCTTCTCCGCCTCCCCGGGCTTCCTCCACCTGCTCGCGGTGCCGTCTGCATGCGTCAGACGGCGCAGGCCGAACTCGACCTCGAACCCGCGCGCGGCCTCCTGCATCCGCAGTCGACTCCAGCTCGTGTCAGGTTGGCGCCCGTCCTCGCGGGCCCGGGTCGCCACGATGTGAATGTGGTCGTCAGCATGGCGTACGGCTACCCATCGGCACCCCTGGTCGTCGGTGTGCGGGGCGATGCCGGAGGCGTGCATCATCTGCCGCGCCACCCGGGCCCACTCCTCGTCGGTGAGCCTCCGATCCTCTGGGGGATTGCGCACCGCCACGTGGAAGACATGCAGAGGGGGCCTCTTGCCCCGCAGGGCATGCACAGGGGCGTCCAGCAGCAGGGCGAGATCGGGAATGGAGAACTCGTCCGACCGCGCTGGGTCGGGCACCGCGACGTCCCATGCCGCGACCATGTGCGGGTCCACATGTTCATCGCGCTTGCCCGGGCCATACAGGTAGAACAGCAGCCCGGCAGTGTCGTCGCCCGGCCGGGCCTCCTTCGGGATCACGAGCGCGGCCGCCGCTCTCTCATCACCTGCAGCGTGGCCGCGTCGACGTGCCGAACGGTCTCATTGACCAGTGCCAGCACGGCCTTGACCTGAGCGTCGGTCACCTCTCCTTGGGCGTTCAGTACATGGGCTACCTGGTTGAGGTTGTTGCCGACCCGGCGCAGCTGTGCGCGCGTCTGGATGAGTTCCTGCAGAACCCTCTTGGCGTCCGCCGAGACGGGCACCACTCGCTCGGTGGCGACGGTCAGCGACACCTCGCCGACCCATGCCGCGAGCGCCTGGTTCTCGCGGTCGGCGGCCGCCTGCACGATCGCCAGTTCGGCGTCGTTGTAGGAGATCTTGAGGCGATGCGACCGGGGCCCGCCCGGCTCGCGTCCACGGCGCCGTACCGGAGCGCTCCGCGCCTCCTTATTCGCCGGCGGCTTGTCCACGCTGGCGCCCCCCTCTCCTACCCCTCCCGGTCCATCCCTGGACCAAGATCGACGACGGCCAACCTAGTGCAGCCCGGCCGCCGATCTCCGATTACTGGGCCCAGTAACCTACAACTTGCTGCCGGTGGTTACTGCGCCCCTAAAAGACTCCGGGTGTTCATGACGTGTGGTCAAAACCGCTACTACCTGCGACACTACGGTCAAATTCCGGACGGTCGCCGGAATGGCGGACGCTACGATCACCGCATGCCAAGCGCTGATGAGATCTTGCAGAAAATGAGGGCACTCCAGGAACGCCGGGAAGTGGCCGCGGGCCCGCTTGTGGAGATCCTGGCCAAGCGGAGCAGACTGCTGGAGCAGCTCGCCGAACTCGACGAGTCGTACGGCAAGGCATACGTCGACGCCGAAGCAGCAGGCTGGACAGCGACGGAACTGGCGAAACTGGGTGCCGACGAGCCGGTGAAGCGACCGCGAAAGCGGTCACGTTCGGCAAGCAAGAGGACGAGCGGACAAACAATCGCTACGGCCACCGCGGGCAACTCGCCAGTGGGCAGTATTCCGTCGCAGGACGGTTCCTCTCCTGTTCACGCGGCGCCAACCGCTACCTCTGGCTGACAGCCGGACCCCGATCTTCCGCTCTCTGGAGTTCAGCACCTTCGTCAGCAGACCGATGGCCTCCTCGACCTGCAACCGTCATTCCCCGGGTACACAGTTTGAGTTATCCACGCTGGCTCATAGGGCGGTAGAAGCTACCCCGCAGGTGCGAGGTTCACTCAGTCTGTCGGCCCGGACTGTGGTCGCGCTGGGGAAACGAGAACATCCCCGCGGGTGCGGGGAGCAGGGCCAGATCGGCGAGATCGCCGGACTGCCCGTGGGACCATCCCTGCGGGTGCGGGGAGCGGGTGGGGTACCTGACCGGCAGCACCCCGGGCGTGGGACCATCCCCGCACCCGCGGGGAGCAGTGGCCGGTCCACTGGGGGATGGCGGCGGGGTCGGGACCATCCCCGCGGGTGCGGGGAATAGCTCGTGGACGCCATCCGCACGGTGTGCCAGATGGGACCATCCCCGCGGATGCGGGGAGCAGACGTAAACGACGGTGGTGAACCGTCCCTTCTCGGGACCATCCCCGCGGGTGCGGGGAGCAGCGCTTCACCGCCGGCGGAGCCGCCGTGGTGAAGGGACCATCCCTGCGGGTGCGGGGAGCAGGCCCCGGAGCCGCATCTTGAACGCGCCGTGCCGGGACCATCCCCGCGGGTGCGGGGAGCAGATGGCCTCGCTCGCGAACCGGGCCACTGTCCAGGGACCATCCCGCGGGTGCGGGGAGCAGCCGCTGCTCGCCGAGACCGTGCCCGACGGCACGGGACCATCCCCGCGGGTGCGGGGAGCAGGGACGCGCACCCGATGCCGCCAGCAGGGCGCCGGGACCATCCCCGCGGGTGCGGGGAGCAGATCGCCGGACCTCACGGGCCCCGCTCGATCGAGGGACCATCCCCGCGGGTGCGGGGAGCAGTTCGTCGGGCAGTCGCCGCACGTCCTGGAAGAGGGACCATCCCCGCGGGTGCGGGGAGCAGCCCGACAGCGCCCGGGCACTGCGCACAGCCGTGGGACCATCCCCGCGGGTGCGGGGAGCAGCATCCGCACTCTTTGGACGGCATCTGCCGGGGGGACCATCCCCGCGGGTGCGGGGAGCAGTACGCAGGCATGTCAGGTGCCTTCCGGTTCGGGGGACCATCCCCGCGGGTGCGGGGAGCAGCGGTCACGAGCCCGCTGACCGCGGCGATCGTCGGGACCATCCCCGCGGGTGCGGGGAGCAGGCGGTCCTGACCCGGGAGGGCTCCCTCGCGGTGGGACCATCCCCGCGGGTGCGGGGAGCAGAACGACCACCAGGACCCGGGCACCTGGCCGGCGGGACCATCCCCGCGGGTGCGGGGAGCAGAGCACCTCGTGGAAGTACCGGTTCGACGTGCTGGGACCATCCCCGCGGGTGCGGGGAGCAGACCGGCACCCGCTCCCCTGCGAGTTCCCCGAGGGGACCATCCCCGCGGGTGCGGGGAGCAGTTGGGCCGTTTGCCCGGTACGCGGGTGATCGGGGGACCATCCCCGCGGGTGCGGGGAGCAGATGTGCTTCGGAGTCCGCGGCGACGACGCCGGGGGACCATCCCCGCGGGTGCGGGGAGCAGAGCTGGTTCACCGCACCCGCCCTGTCCGGCCCGGGACCATCCCCGCGGGTGCGGGGAGCAGCACCTCGGACAGATGCGACACGCGGGGATACCGGGACCATCCCCGCGGGTGCGGGGAGCAGGAGATCCAGTGCGGCGGATGGGAGTCCTACCTGGGACCATCCCCGCGGGTGCGGGGAGCAGTTCGGCGGCGGTGGCCTGGTCGCGGGGGGCGCGGGACCATCCCCGCGGGTGCGGGGAGCAGCTCATCTTCAACCCCCGGCCCACGGGTGCCATGGGACCATCCCCGCGGGTGCGGGGAGCAGTGCCGGACGAACTCGGGGCCGGCCACGCCGTGGGGACCATCCCCGCGGGTGCGGGGAGCAGTTGCCTTCGTTCTCGACGCTGAGCCACTGCCGGGGACCATCCCCGCGGGTGCGGGGAGCAGGCCATGTTCGGCGACGAATGGGACCCGGCGGAGGGACCATCCCCGCGGGTGCGGGGAGCAGCACCCGGTGAGGGCGATCACGCTGCCCCACAGGGGACCATCCCCGCGGGTGCGGGGAGCAGCTCATGGGCGTCTATGTCACGTGGGAAGACGTGGGACCATCCCCGCGGGTGCGGGGAGCAGGGCCACCTCCAGCAGCCTTGCGAAGACGTCCGGGGACCATCCCCGCGGGTGCGGGGAGCAGGAGGTGGTGACCCTCGCCGACGGTAACGCGCAGGGACCATCCCCGCGGGTGCGGGGAGCAGGACGGCTTGGTGGCGGGCGCCTCGCCGGGGGTGGGACCATCCCCGCGGGTGCGGGGAGCAGCTGACCGCCCCCCGCAAGGCCCGCAAGTCGACGGGACCATCCCCGCGGGTGCGGGGAGCAGAAGGAAGGGCCGAAGGGCTGGTTGAAGGCGAAGGGACCATCCCCGCGGGTGCGGGGAGCAGCGTTGTGGAGCATCTGGCAGGACATCGCTCGGGGGACCATCCCCGCGGGTGCGGGGAGCAGTCGTCAGCCATCATCAACGCCGGGATGCTGTCCGGACCATCCCCGCGGGTGCGGGGAGCAGATCCAGCCGGTGAGCCCCGAGGCATCCGTCAGGGGACCATCCCCGCGGGTGCGGGGAGCAGACTGTTTGACCTGCATGTTTATCGTGGATGAAGCGCACTTTCAGCAACTATTGCAGATTCCGGCAAGTAGGACATTAGGCAACGATCCACACGTAGGACACTTCCTGTTGGATCAAGAACGAGCCGATCATCGTACGTCTCAAGGGCGCTGCTCCTCCCGCGAACAGCCTTATCTGCTCATATTGACCTACGGGCGCCGATCTTTCCTGTATCAATCCCTCATGAGCGTTGGGGGGAGTGCTCGTACGGGCCTGTGGAGCCGGCTGGGGAAGTCCGCTCGGTCCGTGTGGGCCAAGCATGATCGTGACAGCGACGGCTGGTTGCCGTTGTGGCGGCACATGGAGGACAGTGCCGCGGTGGCCGGCCTGCTGTGGGATCAGTGGCTTCCCTTGGGGGTACGGAGCCTGGTCGCTGAGGCGTTGCCGCAGGGTGAGCTGGATGCACGCGCCCTCGCCGTGTGGCTCGCCGGAGTTCACGACATCGGAAAGGCCACTCCGGCGTTCGCCTGCCAGGTGGATCAGCTCGCCAACGCGATGCGCGACCAAGGGCTGGAGATGCGTTCGGCGAGGGCGATGGGGCCGGATCGCCGGATCGCGCCGCATGGTCTGGCAGGGCAGGTCCTGCTGGGGGAATGGCTGGAGGAACGCCACGGGTGGGTGTCTTCGCGTACCGGTCAGTTCACGGTTGCCGTGGGCGGGCATCATGGGGTGCCGCCCGAGCACGGGCAGATCAAGGCGCTGTACGCGCGTGAGGAACTGCTGCGTACTCCTGGTGCGAGCAACCGTGTCTGGCGGCAGGTGCAGACCGAGTTGCTGGATGCCTGCGCCGAGCGTTTCGGCGTGGCCGAACGGCTGGATGGATGGCGGGCGGTCAGGCTGCCGCAGCCCGTGCAGGTGCTTCTCACCGCGCTGGTCATCGTCTCGGACTGGATCGCCAGCAACCCGGACCTCTTCCCGTATTTCCCCGAGGGCGCGGCCCACAACGACCAGGACCGTCTCGCTGCGGCCTGGAAAGGGCTGGACCTGCCGGCCCCCTGGCGGGCCGAAGAGCCGGACGGAAGTGTCCGGGACCTGTTCGCCTCCCGTTTCGAGCTGCCTGCGGGTGCGGAGCCGCGCCCTGTTCAGGAAGCGGCCGTGGAACTCGCCCGGGAGATGGAGACGCCTGGCCTGATGATCGTCGAGGCGCCGATGGGCGAGGGGAAGACGGAGGCGGCGCTCGCCGTTGCCGAGATCTTCGCGGCACGCTCGGGTGCGGGCGGGGTGTTCTTCGCCCTTCCCACAATGGCCACCGGCAACGCCATGTTCCCTCGCCTGCTCGACTGGCTGAACCGGCTGCCGGGAGTGGCGGGCTTACGCCACTCAGTGCATCTGGCCCATTCCAAGGCGGCACTCAACGAGGACTTCGCCGGTCTGATGGCGCGCAAGGGGCGGGTCACGGCCGTCGGCGTGGACGAAGCGGCGCCCGCGTCCGGGCAGAAGTCGGACGGACGACTCCGTGCGAGTGCCGAGCTTGTGGCGCATACGTGGCTGCGAGGGCGTAAGAAAGCCATGCTGGCCTCGTTCGTCGCGGGCACCGTCGACCAGCTACTGTTCGCCGGGCTGAAGAGCAGGCACCTGGCGCTGCGTCATCTCGCGGTGGCCGGGAAGGTCGTCGTCATCGACGAGGCGCACGCCTATGACACCTACATGAGTGTGTATCTGGACCGGGTGCTCTCCTGGCTGGGCGCGTACCGGGTGCCGGTGGTGGTGCTGTCCGCGACCCTGCCGGCCTCGCGCAGACGCGAGCTCGTCGAGGCCTATGCCGGACGGACCGGGGCGGGCGCCTCTTGGAACATGGGCACGCCGGACGCTTACCCGCTGGTGACAGCCGTTTCCCCGGGAGGGGCAGCGCCACTGGTCCGCCGCCCACGGGCATCGGCTCGGTCGACGGCCGTGCAGGTGGAGCCGCTCGTCGACGATCTGGACGTCCTCGTCGGCCGGCTGGAGGACGAGCTGGCCGACGGCGGATGTGTCCTGGTGATCCGCAACACGGTCAAGCGGGTACTGACGACGGCCCGGGTGCTGCGCGAGAGGTTCGGCGCCGAGAACGTGACCGTCGCCCACTCGTGCTTCGTCGATCTGGACCGGGCGGACAAGGACAGCACACTGCTGCGCCTCTTCGGGCCCCCGGGGAAGACGGACGCCAGGCCAACGGGCCGGCACATCGTGGTGGCCAGCCAGGTAGCGGAGCAGTCCCTGGACGTCGACTTCGACCTGCTGGTCAGCGACCTGTGCCCCGTCGACCTGCTGCTGCAGCGCATGGGCCGTCTGCACCGGCACCGACGCGGGCAGGACCAGGAGGGCCGGCCCGCACGTTTGCGGACCGCGCGCTGCCTGGTGACGGGAGTGGAATGGACGGCGGACGTACCCGCCCCGGTGCGGGGGTCGGTCGCGGTGTACGGGCGGTACGCCCTGCTGCGGTCGGCCGCGGTACTCCGCCCCCACCTCGACGGCGGGCCCCAGCGGCCGGTACGTCTCCCGGCGGACATCAGCCCGCTCGTGCAGAGCGCCTATGGAGAGGGGCCGGTCGGGCCGCAGGACTGGCAAGAGGCGATGAAGGAGGCCGGCGAGCAGTTCGAGCGGCACCGCAGCGGCCAGGCCGAGCGCGCTGCCGTGTTCCGTCTGGGAGACGTCGGCAGACCGGGGCGCCCGCTGTTCGGCTGGGTCGCCGCCGGAGTGGGGGACACGGACGACACCCCCACCGGTCGTGCTCAGGTCCGCGACAGCCGGGACAGCCTGGAGGTCGTCGTCGTACAGCGACGCGGTGACGGGAGCCTCGCCACCCTGCCATGGCTCGAGCCTGACCGCAGGAAGCGGCAGCGCGCCGGCGTCGAGCTCCCGCAGGACGCGACGCCGACGCCGTTCGCGGCCCGTACCGCCGCGAGCTGCGGACTGCGGCTCCCCCTGCAGTTCTCCGGGAAGACCATGGACCGGGCCATCGAGGAACTGGAGCAGCTGTATCTGCCCAAGTGGCAGGGCAAGGACAGCCCTTGGCTGTCCGACCAGCTGATCTTCGCTCTCGACGAGGACTGTCAGACCCGGCTGGCAGGATTCTCGCTCCGGTACAGCCCTGAAGACGGTCTCGAGGTGACCCGTGACGCAGACGACTGAGTTACCTGATCCCCCGACGGGCGAGGTGCTGTCTTTCGATTTGATCAGCCGGCCGTGGATCCAGGTGCTGCGCAGGGACGGCTCCCAGGACGAGTTGTCGCTGCTTCAGGTCTTCGCCCAGGCGCATGATCTGAGGCGTGTCCTGGGCGATCTGCCCACCCAGGAGTTCGCCCTGGTCCGTCTCCTCCTGGCCGTCGCCCACGACGGCCTGGACGGTCCCGCCGACATCGAGGAATGGGCGGAGCTGTGGGAGGACCCCGGCTGCTTCGCCCCCGTCCAGGCCTACTTGGAGGAGCACCGCGAGCGGTTCGACCTGCTCCACCCGATCACACCGTTCCTGCAGACCCCCGGGCTGCGCACGGCGAAGGACGAGGTCTTCTCCCTCAACCGGATCGTGGCCGACGTGCCGGCCGGAGAGCCGTTCTTCAGCGCACGGATGCCGGACGTGAAGCGGCTGTCTTTCGCCGAGGCCGCCCGCTGGGTCGTCCACGTCCACGCCTACGACACCTCCGGCATCAAGACCGGCATGGTCGGCGACGACCGGGTCAAGGGCGGCAAGGTGTATCCGCTCGGCACCGGCTGGGCGGGCGGACTCGGCGGCGTCTTCGTGGAGGGCGACACGCTGCGCGAGACGCTGCTGCTCAACCTGGTGGCGGCGGACACCGAAGAGCTCGGCTTCTCCCCCGACGACCGGCCGGCCTGGCGTCGTGAACCCTGCGGTCCCGGTTCCGGCGGGCGTTCCGCGACCGGTGTGCGTGACCTGTACACCTGGCAGTCGCGCCGGGTGCGCCTGCACCACGACGCGGACGGCGTCCACGGAGTCGTCCTGGGCTACGGCGATCCGCTCGTCTCCCGGAACATGCACCGCCTCGAGCCGATGACGTCGTGGCGGCGCAGTCCCGCGCAGGAGAAGAAGCTGGGGCGCTCGCCGGTGTACCTGCCTCTGGAACATGATCCGGCCCGGTCGGCCTGGCGGGGCATCGCCGCGCTCCTCGCCGACCGGCTGGAGGAAACCGGCGGCGCCGAAGGACCCTCACGTCTGCGGCCGCGGATCCTTGAGTGGGTCGCCCGGCTGGTGACCGAGGGCCACCTCTCCCGCCGTTTCCTCGTCCGTGCGCGGGTGGCGGGCGTCAGGTACGGGACCCAGCAGTCCGTGGTCGACGAGGTCGTCGACGACCGCCTGGTGATGCCGGTCGTCCTGCTGCACGCGCAGGACCCCGCCTACGCCCAGCAGGCCGTCTCCGCGGCGGAGGACGCCGACCGGGCCGTACGGATCCTGGGTGACCTCGCGGCCGATCTGGCCCGGGCGACCGGGTCCGAGGAAGAGGGGCCGAAGGCCGCGGCCCGTGCCGAGGGGTTCGACGCGCTGGACCATCCGTACCGCGACTGGCTGTCCGCCATGGCCGGGACTAGCGATCCCTTCGAGCACCGGCGTACGTGGCAGCGCCAGGTACGGCAGACCGTGGGACGCGTCGGGGACCGCCTCATCGCCGCCGCGGGTGACGCGGCCTGGGAGGGCCGGCTCCACACCGACAACAAGGGCGGCACCCACTGGCTGAACGCGGGCCTGGCCGACGTGTGGTTCCGGGGGCGGCTGGCCAGGGCGCTGGGCGACCCCGATTCTCCCGGCTCCCCTGGTTCCAGTGGTTCCGGTGAAGGGGACGCCGCCTTCGGCGACGACGGCCTGCACACGCCGGGGCCGGCCGGTCCGCCGGAAACCGATGACGCCGCGACCGCCCCGGAGGTGCACGCATGACACTCACACCCGCATCAGCCCCGCCCGCCGCAGTCCCGGTCCACCGGCGGGTCGCGGAGCTCACCGCCACGCACATCGGCCCCTGGCAGGAGGGCTACCTCAACGACAGGTCTCAGGCCGTCGCCGCTCTGGCCCGCCTGCGCCGCGGCGCAGGCCGTGAGGCGGGTGAGACGCCCGACCTGTGGAACCTGATCGACACCGACGCGCTCCACACCCCGACGGAGGGAATGCGGCCGCTGGGCGAGCAGGAACTGGTGCGTGCCGAGAACGCGCTGCACGCGGCCCTCACCCTGTGGGCCTTCCACCAGCAGTCGCGCGGCGCGCCGATGCATCGTCGGCACACCCGGGAGCGGCCGGGCGGCCTGGGGGCCGCGGTCCGGCGTCTGATGCCTGCGGACGACATCGACGAACCCGTCCGCAAGCGCCTGGTCCGCGCGGGTACCGCCCCCGACCTGGTCTCCCTCACCCAGCGGCTGCGCGACATCGTCGCGCTGCTGCGACGCGACGACATCCCGCTCGACTACGCCCTCCTCGCCGGCCAGCTCTACTGCTGGCAGTGGCCCGACGGCCCCGCCGCCGTCCGCCGCCGTTGGGGCCGCTCCTTCCACGAGCAGCGACGGCCCCGGCCGGCCTCCGACGAGAACACCACCCCGGACAGCGACAAGGACGCCTCGTGAACCGCATCTTCCTGGACGTGCACGCCCTGCAGACCGTCCCGCCCAGCAATCTCAACCGGGACGACACGGGCGCGCCCAAGACGGCCGTCTACGGTGGGGTCCCCCGCGCCCGAGTCTCCAGCCAGGCGTGGAAGCGGGCGATCCGCACCTACTTCAGGGACGAGCACCTGCTCGACCCCGCCGAGCTGGGCGTGCGGACCAAGAAGATCGTGGAGCTCCTGGCCGACCGGATCACCGGGCTCGATGATTCCGTGGGACAGGAGACGGCGCTCAAGCTCGCCGACGAGACGGTCAAGGCCGCCGGCTTCAAGACCGAGGTTCCCAAGCGGAAGGCCGACCAGGCGAAGAAGGACGGGGGCCCCGCACCTGCCCCCGAGAGCAAGTACCTGGTCTTCCTCAGCTCCCGGCAGCTCGACGGCCTGGCGCGCCTCGCCCTCGACGGCGCCGCCGACATCGCGGCGTTCCTGAAGACCAAGGAGAACAAGGCCAGGGCCAAGGAGCTCGCGGACACGCGTCACTCCGTGGACATCGCCCTCTTCGGCCGGATGGTCGCGGACGTCGCCGACATCAACGTCGACGCCGCCGTGCAGGTCGCCCACGCCCTCAGCGTTCACCGGGTCGACAACGAGTCCGACTACTACACCGCCGTCGACGACGAGAACACGGACGAGGAGACCGGCGCCGGAATGATCGGCACCGTCGACTTCAACTCCGCGACCCTCTACCGCTACGCCGCCCTCGGCGTGCACCAGCTCGCCGACAACCTCGGCCAGGGACTGCGCGAGGACGAACCGCGCACCGAGCCGGTACGCCGTGCCGTCGAAGCGTTCGTGCAGGCCTTCGTCGCCTCCCTGCCCACCGGGAAGATCAACACCTTCGGGCACCACACCGAGCCCGACGCCGTGGTCGTCAAGCTCCGCACCACCCGGCCGATCAGCTGCGTCGCCGCCTTCGAGGACCCGGTCCGCAGCGACGGCGGCGGGCACCTGCGTGAAGCCGCCGACCGGCTCGCTGCGTACGCCTCCGACGTCGAGCGGGCCTACGGCGACCCGGAGACCACTCTCACCTGGGTGCTGCGCGTCGGCCCCGCCACGCAGAAGCTCGCCGATCTCGGCACCGAGGCCGGCACGCTGCGCGAACTCGCCGCCGCGGTCGGCCAGGCCGTCGCGGAACGCCTGGAGAAGCCCGCATGAGCCGCACGAGCGTGCTCGCCCTCCGCCTGGCAGGCCCCCTGCAGTCCTGGGGGGCCTCCTCCCGTTTCACCCGCCGCACCACCGAACCGGCCCCGACCAAGAGCGGTGTCATCGGCCTGCTCGCCGCCGCAGCCGGCATCGAACGCGGCGACGACGGGCGCCTCGCCCCGCTGGCGGCACTCCGGTTCGCCGTCCGCATGGACCAGCCCGGCACCCGCATCCGGGACTTCCACACCGCCCATCACGGCGTCACCGGCGCGTCCATGCCACTGTCCGAGCGGTTCTACCTCGCCGACGCCGTCTTCGTCGCCGCGGTCGAGGGCGATCACGACCTGCTCCTCGCTCTGCGCGACGCCCTGCGCGCCCCGGTGTACCCGCCCTACCTCGGCCGGCGTTCGTGCCCGCCTGCCGAACCGGTCGACCTCGGACTGTACGAGGACACCCGCCTCGAGGACGTACTGGCGAGCGTGCCCTGGCAGGCCTCCGCCTGGTACCGCAGACAACGCCGGACCCCGCAGGCCCTGACCGTACTGCGGGAGACGGCCGCCGACGAGTCAGCCGCAGCCGCGGATGTCCAGCGTGACCAGCCGGTCACCTTCGACGCCGCCGGCCGGCGGCACGCCCTGCGCACCGTCGTCACCGACTCCGTGTCCACTCCGATCCCGTCGGGCGGCGGCGGCCCACAGGACGCACACGATCCGTTCGCCGCCCTCGAAGCCCTGGAGAATGAGAGCGCCTGATGTTCCTCTCCCGCTTCCGCGTCAACACCGCGCGGCCCGGCGCCCGCCGCCTGATGTCCTCGCCCCAGGCCATGCACGCGGCCGTCATGTCGTCCTTCCCGCACATCCTGCCCTCCGACAGCCCGGCGCCCGACGCGCCGCGCGTGCTGTGGCGTCTGGACCAGCGCGCCCGTGCCGAGGTGTTGCTGTACGTGGTCAGCCCCGACCGTCCCGACCTGACGCATCTGGTCGAGCAGGCAGGATGGCCCGCCGTCGCCGGCCCGGAGAACCCCGGCTGGCAGACCCGCCCCTACGCCCCACTCCTGGACCGGCTGGCCACGGGCGAGCGCTGGGCGTTCCGCCTGACCGCCAACCCCGTGCACACCATCCGCCGCAAGGAAGGCGAACCCCGCAAGCTCACCGCCCACCTCACCCCCGTCCACCAGATGGGCTGGCTGCTCGACGAGGAGCGCCAACAGCGCTGCGGCTTCCGCGTCTGCGAGAAACCCGCGGACCGGCGGCTCCTGCCCGAGGGCACCACCCACCAGAAACGGCCCCACCCCGGCGACCGGTACGAGCTGGCCGTACGGGACACGCGGTCCCTCTCCTTCGACAAGTCCCGCACAGCCGGCGGCCGCCAAGGCAAGCCGGTCACCGTCGTCATCGTCACCTTCGAAGGACGCCTCGAGGTCACCGACGCCGGCCTGCTGCGCCGCACCCTCACCCAGGGCATCGGCCGGGCCAGAGCGTACGGCTGCGGCCTCCTCACCCTGGCACCGCTCCCACCGTCCGACCAGCACACCGCATGAGCACCGTCTCCCGGCGCCCGGCGCTCACCTCCCGGCACCTGACGCGCACCGACGAACGCCTCTCCTTCGTCTACCTGGAACGCTGCACGGTCCACCGCGACGCCAACGCGATCACCGCCCAGGACGCGGAAGGCACCACCCACATCCCGTCGGCGACCATCGGCACCCTCCTTCTCGGCCCCGGCACACGCGTCACCCACCAGGCCATGAGCGTGCTCGGCGAGACCGGCGCCGCGGTCTGCTGGGTCGGGGAACACGGCGTGCGCTACTACGCGTCCGGCCGCGCCCTCAGCCGTTCCTCCGCCCTCATGGAAGCCCAGGCCCGCCAGTGGGCCAACCCCCGCAGCCGCCTCGCCGTGGCACGCGCGATGTACCGGCTGCGCTTCCCGGACGAGGACCCTGCCGGGCTCACCCGGCACGAGCTCCTCGGCCGGGAGGGGCGACGGGTCAAGGACTGCTACCGGGCCGAGGCCGCCCGCACGGGCGTCCCCTGGCGGGGCCGCCGCTACGTTCCCGGCGACTTCATCAGCGGTGACGCCGTCAACCAGGCCATCACCGCCGCCGCCCAGTGCATGTACGGCATCGCCCATGCCGTCGTCACCTCCCTGGGATGCAGCCCGGCCCTCGGCTTCGTCCACTCCGGCCACGAGCTGTCCTTCGTCCTGGACATCGCCGACCTCTACAAGACGCAGATCGGCATCCCGGTCGCCTTCGAAGTCGCCGCACAGGACGAGGAGGACGTCGGCTCCCGCACACGCCGCGCACTGCGGGACCGCATCAACGAGACGTCCCTGCTCAACCGGTGCGTCGACGACATCAAACGCCTTCTGATGCCGGAGGCGGCCGGCTCCTTGAACCTCGAGGGTGATCGGGACGTGGTCACGCTGCAGAGCGACCGGGACCACCAGGTCGCCTCAGGCGTCAACTACGACGGCCCCGACGAGGACTACGGAGACGAGCTCTGGTGACCGTCATCGTCCTCACCAACTGCCCCGCCGGGCTACGAGGCTTCCTCACACGCTGGCTGCTGGAAATCTCGGCAGGCGTGTTCGTGGGCAACCCCTCGGCCCGCATCCGCGACGTGCTCTGGGAAGAGGTCCAGCAGTACGCAGGCCAGGGCCGCGCGTTGCTGGCCCACACCACGAACAACGAACAGGGCTTCACCTTCCGCACCTACGACCATGCCTGGCACCCTGCCGACCACGAGGGCATCACCCTGATCCGTCGCCCCGACCCGAACGCGCCCTCACCTGGGCCTGCTCCCCGACAGAGTCCTCCCTCTGGCTGGAGCAGGGCTGCAAAACGCAGACGCTTCGGGAGAAGCTGACACGGATGGAGTCTCTTACGCCCTATATGCCGGAGTCTGAGAAAGTACTCGAAAACCGCTGCTGCACCAACTAAAACAGCAGGTCATCCAGTCTGCTCCCCGCACCCGCGGGGATGGTCCCCGGCTCACGGTGGGACTCGGCGAGGCCGTCTACTGCTCCCCGCACCCGCGGGGATGGTCCCGGATAGTGGGGCGCCAGCCCCGGGCCTGTTCTCTGCTCCCCGCACCCGCGGGGATGGTCCCTGCGGCGTGAAGTCAACGACGCGATCCGCTGGCTGCTCCCCGCACCCGCGGGGATGGTCCCGTCTGAGTCGAGAGACTCAGGTCCATGGCTGCCTGCTCCCCGCACCCGCGGGGATGGTCCCAAGTAGATCAAGCGGACGGCGCTCCCATGCCGCTGCTCCCCGCACCCGCGGGGATGGTCCCTGCCCGTGTGGGGACCGACGGAGCCCGTCCCGCTGCTCCCCGCACCCGCGGGGATGGTCCCCGCGGCGGGTCCCGTCACGAGAACCCTGACTCCTGCTCCCCGCACCCGCGGGGATGGTCCCTCGACACCGAGATGCGGATCACCACCCGCATCCTGCTCCCCGCACCCGCGGGGATGGTCCCCTCGCCCCGATCGGCCTGACCGGCGACGACACCTGCTCCCCGCACCCGCGGGGATGGTCCCAGGTCGGACATGGAGTTGACGAAGACGCGGCGCTGCTCCCCGCACCCGCGGGGATGGTCCCAGGGGTCCTGGCCTGCGGCGGAGTTTCGTTCCCTGCTCCCCGCACCCGCGGGGATGGTCCCAGCAGGAGCGACGACCTGAGCGGGCGCGGGAGCTGCTCCCCGCACCCGCGGGGATGGTCCCACCATCGGGTCGGGTGTGAGGTGCGGGCACAGCTGCTCCCCGCACCCGCGGGGATGGTCCCGTGCAGCGCATCACGCCTCGGATAGCGATGCGCTGCTCCCCGCACCCGCGGGGATGGTCCCAACCGTTCGATTCAACCCGTTCGCCCCGGTTCCTGCTCCCCGCACCCGCGGGGATGGTCCCGTCAACCTCCGCAAGGGTCCGGGTACCTCCTACTGCTCCCCGCACCCGCGGGGATGGTCCCGGTCCCGGTCGGCTCGAGGAGGGCGGGAGGGGCTGCTCCCCGCACCCGCGGGGATGGTCCCCGTGAACGGATCGCCCGGGAGACCGCCGAGCGCTGCTCCCCGCACCCGCGGGGATGGTCCCGGCTATGGCTGCGATGAGGACGGCTTGGGTGACTGCTCCCCGCACCCGCGGGGATGGTCCCGGCTACCAGGACGTGGGCAAGGGCGTGCGCGTCTGCTCCCCGCACCCGCGGGGATGGTCCCGATCCCGTCTTCCACGAGCTGCGCCGCAGCCTCTGCTCCCCGCACCCGCGGGGATGGTCCCATCGTGAGCCTTCGTCTGACTGGCGCCGTTGGCTGCTCCCCGCACCCGCGGGGATGGTCCCGAGGTCTCCCCGTGGGCCACCGGGGTGGCGCACTGCTCCCCGCACCCGCGGGGATGGTCCCTCGCGCTCGCCGTTCGTGTCCACGCCGTAGCCCTGCTCCCCGCACCCGCGGGGATGGTCCCCACCGGAGAGGGGGAGACGCTGAGTGGGGGGTCTGCTCCCCGCACCCGCGGGGATGGTCCCCACAAGCTGATTGCGGGCCGCGAGCGCGTTCTCTGCTCCCCGCACCCGCGGGGATGGTCCCACATCGCTGCCGGATCCGTCGGGGCGCTCGTAGCTGCTCCCCGCACCCGCGGGGATGGTCCCTCGAAATCGGAGCCGGCGTCGGCGCCCGGTTCCTGCTCCCCGCACCCGCGGGGATGGTCCCGCGGCGGGGTCGTCGACTTCGACCAGGCGGCCCTGCTCCCCGCACCCGCGGGGATGGTCCCATCACAGAGAACATCGTCCTCGCCCGACTCATCTGCTCCCCGCACCCGCGGGGATGGTCCCCGGTCCGAGGTGACCGCCCTACTCCCCGACCTCTGCTCCCCGCACCCGCGGGGATGGTCCCGCCACCGGGCCGCCTGGCACGCACTCACCCCCCTGCTCCCCGCACCCGCGGGGATGGTCCCTGCTGATCCGGCATGCGCCGGGCGAGCGCCTCCTGCTCCCCGCACCCGCGGGGATGGTCCCCATGCGGCTACGCAGGGGCGTCATGCTTGCAACTGCTCCCCGCACCCGCGGGGATGGTCCCCCCATCGAGATAGACCAGGTGGAGGACATCGTCTGCTCCCCGCACCCGCGGGGATGGTCCCTACAGGCGTAGTGCGGCCCCGCCGTCGGGGGACTGCTCCCCGCACCCGCGGGGATGGTCCCCGCCGGTCCCGCCGCACCGATCGCAGGGCCGGGCTGCTCCCCGCACCCGCGGGGATGGTCCCCGGCCGGACCGCCGGCCATACCGCCGGGCGCGCTGCTCCCCGCACCCGCGGGGATGGTCCCACCGCATGGTGCCTTTGGCACAGCCGCACCGCCTGCTCCCCGCCCCCGCGGGGATAGCCCTCGATCGTCGAAAAGCGCGACGCGCTCGAAAACTGCTCCCCGCAGCAGCGGTGATGCTGCTCGGGACGGTCACCGTCGACGAGGTGAACACTGCTCCCCAGCTGGCTTCTCACCCGTCCGGTGGGAACCGCACCCAGCTTCGAGCCCGCCCTGTGACGATTCGTAAGACCGGCCGCCGCCCAACAGACACCATGGCTTCACGATCGGCGACTGAGACAACAGGGCGGACGCGGCCAGTAAGGACCACAGCTCAGCGTGCCCACCGGCGCCAGCAAGGACTCGGGTCGTTCGCCGTCCCAGGCAACCCGCTTCCTGTCAGCCGACACAGCACCGCTTGCCTTCCACAGAGGAAGGCAAGCGGTTGCCCAACCTGCTACTGGTCTCGCAGCTCGGCCAGCAGAGCCTCGTACTCGTCCGGGTGCTGCTCCCGCAGGACATCCATCCACACCCGGGCTCCCCGCGCGAACGTCTCGGGGCTCATCCTCTGGTGAAGATGGTGCACGCAGTAGAAGGCGTCGTCGTAGGGGAGTCGTTTCGGTTGCTTCGGGTGCGCTGCCTCTACGTCCGCTGTCTCGAGTTCGCCCACGCTGGTGCGTGGTTCCGGGATGGACTCGGAAGCCTGCTCACGGTCACGGGACGGCGTAGCCGCACTGGGCTGAGGGGCCGACGACGACGGAGTGACTGAGGCGGGGGACGTCTCCGGGATTATCACGCCGTGATACTCGGCGGGGCTCGCTGAGGCCTCAACGGGTTCCTGCCGCTGGTTCTCCGCCTTCTTGCGAGAGGCTGCCGCCCGTTCGTCGGCTTTGGCCTTCTGCTCCTGAGGCGACAACTTGCCGAGGTTGCGGACGTGCTCCACCTTCCGCACCCCGGTCACCAGGTCCTTCTGGAGCTCGGGAGTGAGCTTCAGCAAGGACAACTTGCTGGAGATCGTGTTCTGCGGGATACCCAGCCTCTTGGCCGCCTTGGTCTGGGAGCCGTAGTAGTCGACCAGGGCCTTGAGAGCGTGAGCTTCCTCGAGGTCGGTCATGTCGTCGCGGTGGTAGTTCGCTACGAACGCGGCCTCGAGGAGGGCTTCGTCGGTGGCGACCCGTCCGTTGTCGACACGGACCGGAATGGTGGCCATGCCGACGCGGCGAGCGGCCTCGAGGCGGCGGTGGCCGTCGACGACGATGTACTGCGCCCCGTCATCGAGGTCGTCGGCGCGGTCCGGCCGGTTGCGCAGGTAGGCGTCGACGGTGGCCACGGCGATGGGGATGATGATGCCGACCTCGCGGACGCTCTGCACCGTCTCGTCGAGGTTGCGCAGGTGGTTGCGCGGGTTGTCGGGGTTGTCGCTGATGAGGGTGACCGGCAGCTCCGTGATGGCTGCCGCAGCCGACTCCTCGCCCCCGATGGTCTGGTCGATGAGGTTGCGCCGGGAGGACCGGGCGCCGCGGGCTGCGCCGAACGCGGGTGCCGCTCCCAGGGTGTCCGCCTTGCTCAACGCGTTGCTCCCCTCGCTACCTGTCGCATGGCTTCCGCCTGATCACTGTGAGGCGCGTAGGTCAGCAACGGCATCCGTTTGCGGACCGCTTCGCGCTGTTCCTTGAGGTCGCCGATGACGGCAAGGACCTTCGGGTCTCCGAGCGACTTCCAGTTGTCCAGGGACGAGGTGGCGACGTAGCCGCGGCGGGAGTCGTACAGATTGACGACTAGGCCGAGGTAGTCCATGTCCAGGGAGAGGTCTTCGCAGAGGTCCTCGATCTGCTGGGCGAGCATGCCGTAGGCGGTGGCGGAGGAGTCCTCGGCGAGGACAGGGATGATGACCCCGGAGACGCCGGCGGGCTCTCCGCGTCGCCGGCGCCCGTAGTAGAGGGCGGCGTCCATCGCGATGCCGAGGCTGGGCGGGCAGTCGACGATGATGACGTCGTAGTCGGCTTCCAGGGGACGCAGTGCCAGTTCCAGGGCGGCTTCCTTCTGGAAGCCACGCTTCTGCGTCGCCACGACGGCGATCTTCGCGTCGAGGAGGAACCCGTCGAAGCAGGCGGGCAGGACGTGCAGGCGCTTCTCGTACCGTGGATCGTCTATCTCCACGACCAGGTCGCGCAGGTCTCCCCTGCCTTCCCCGCACATGTGAGAGACCAGGCTGTCGTGGTTGGGCTCGATCTGGGGGACTCCGAGCTGTTCGCTGAGGTGTCCCTGCGGGTCGAAGTCGACGACGAGGACGCGCTTGCCCGCCTCCGCGTAAGCCTCGCCGATGCCCGCGGAGATGGCGGTCTTGCCGACGCCGCCCTTCTGGTTGCCGACGATCTTCCGTTCGGGGTCGGTCCCCCGGGCACCGTGCTGGGGGGAGGGGTTCGCGTCGAGCCAGTCACGGATCGACTGGGCGAGGCCTTGGGTGTAGGAGATGCCGCGGTCGGTGCAGGTCTCCTTGAACTGCTCGTACAGCCCTGGCGGAAGCCAGGTGGAGAACGACTTCGCGCCGGCTGTGTCCACTTCCGCGCCGCTGCTCGTGCTGCCGCGCCAGTCGTTGATGGCGGCCTCGACGGCGTCCTGGATGTCCAGGCTGAGTTCGGCGGCGCGAACCTTGAGTGCTTGCTGGAGCGCCGAGGGCAGCTTGGACGCTACCTTTTCCCGGTCTCCATCGGAGTAAGGGGAAGCCATGACGTCAGCATACTGACTCCTAATGGCGTGCTGGCACCCGGTTTGCATGTCCTGATGCTGTTTCACCCGATGAGCGCGCCCCAACGGGATTATCACGCCGTGATAGTGGCCGTCCGACGTCGCTACGTCCGCAGGACCTCGCGCTCTCGACACCCTGCTGCCCGCACGTCCTTCTGCTCAGCAGGTCGTCCTGGCCGGTCCAGGACTCCTCCTCCCGAACGCGGGCGCCAGCGTTCCCCTACCCCCATCCATCCGCAAACGCAGACGCGGACGCGGACGCGGACGGACCGAGATTTGACCCCGGCCGAAACCACCTCGAGGCATCCGGTACCGCTGCCGTTCGGGGTGTGGTTGTGGCTGCTCTTTCCCAAGCCACATCTGCTTGCCCTTGCGGCGGGGTTCATGCCCAGCAGCATCCCTCACCACGCTCCCCCTTCACCGCACTCCTCACAGCTCGTTTCGGGCCAACCGCGCAACCCGTGGCTGCAGAAGATTGTCGAGAACCTGATGAGCCACATGCGTGCGGACATCTTCTGAGCCGCGGGAGGGGCAGGGTCCCGCTCCCTGGCTACGTTCCCGAGAAAGGCGGTGATTGCTCACGCCTTCGGGAGGCGGCCGGGCCACGGTGGCGTCCGAAGCGCCCACGCGTCTCAGCGGCACCGGATGCGGCAGAGCGCCTCAGACAGCCTGGCGCAGCAGCACGGCGAGGCGGCTTCACCCGGCGCTCTTTGAGCCGATGTGGGCGAACAGTGAAGCGGTGGCGTTCTCCGCGGCGATCCCGCGGGCGAGTTCGGCCGCGCGCCGGCGGTGGGCCGGCTCGGACAGGCAGGCCGTGATCGCGTCGCCGAGGACTTCGGCGGTGAGGTCCTGGAACAGTACAGGCCGGGGGGCGACTCCCAGGTCGCGGAGCCGGGACGCCCAGAACGGCTGGTCGGCCATGACGGGCACGGGCACGGCGGGCACTCCGGCCCGCAGTCCGGTTGCGGTGGTGCCCGCTCCGGCGTGGTGGACGACGGCGGCGGTGCGAGGGAACAGCCAGTCGTGCAGGACGTCGCCGATGGCCAGGACGTCGTCGCCGCAGCTGCTCAGATCGGCCCACCCCGCCTGCACGACCGCACGCACACCTGCCCGTTCCACCGCTGCGGCCACCAGCTCACTGAGCCGTTCCCCCTGCCCCACAGCCATGCTGCCGAACCCGATGAACACCGGGGGCGGACCGGCCTGGAGGAAGTCGACCAGTTCAGCCGGAGGCTGCCAGCCGTCCGGCCGCGCAGGCCACCAGTAGCCCGCCACTTCGGCCCAGGACGGCCAGTCCTCGGGGCGCGGCACCACCAGCGGGCTGAAGCCGTGGAAGACCGGCCGGACGGCCACCGGTGTCGAAGGTGCGCTGGCGGGCAGCCCGAGGCGGGTACGCAGCCGGGTCACGGCGCCCGCGAAGACCCCTTCCGCGCGCCTCAGCACATCCCGGCCCGCGGCGAGGTCGCTTTCCGGCCCCTGGCCGCCGGTGCTCCGTGCGTTGGGTAGCGCGAACTGTCCGGTGGCGAAGGCCGGTACGAGGTAGGTGCCGATGACGGGGACGCCGAGCGCTTCGCCGGCCGTCCGGCTCAGCGGTGCCGGGCCGAAGGCGGTGAGCAGCAGATCGGCTCCGTCCGCCACGGCCTCCGCCACCCCATCGGCAAGCCCGTCCGCATACGCCCGCGTCAGCGCCTGGGCTTCTTCCCGCGACGCCGCCCGGGCCCAGTCCTGGATCAGTCCCTGCGGATCTCCCGGCATGGGCCGGTACTCGAGACCGCAGCCGCTGACGAGTGCCGCGAAGGACGGATGAGCGGTCACAACGACCTCATGGCCCACGTCCAGCAGCCGGCACCCCAGGCCCGTGTAGGGCGCCACGTCTCCTCGTGAACCGGCGGTGATGATCAGAATCCGCATGCAGCGATTCTCCTCAGCCGGACGCCGCCCGGTCACCCTCGCCGACCACGGGAGATCCCTCGGCCCACCTGACTGCTCCGCCCAAGTCGATGTGTGCTGTCGTCGCTCATGAGCAAAGCCACGCTCCCCGACCTCTCTGGTGGCCGTACCGCATCGACGGGCACCGTCAACCAGCGGTGCGCAGGACCACCGAGCCGAAGTCAGGTTCGCCGGATTATCACGACGTGATAAGTGCTGAGGCCCTTCTCCGCGGGCACCGGCTTGTCCTCGACGTCAAGACCCTCTGTGGTGTCGAGGCGAGCGGGAAGGTACGCTGTCCTCGAAACCTAGACGCATTGAGGCCCCCGCTCCGGCGGGGGCCTCAATGTTTGAGCCGGTCTGTCACGAGCGGGATGTCCGTCGCCGCGACCGGTCACGGACCGTGGAAAGACTCAGGACGTCCGCGGTCCCTTCGGCCACCGTGTTGGTCGGCTTCGAGCGGCCGGGCGAACTTCTACGGCCCAGACGCTTCTCCTTCTTTTCCTGCTCGGCCTGGGCGACGGAAGCCTCGTACCGTTCCTGGTAGTCGTCGACATCGAGACGATCTGCCGGGTCGAGTGACCCGATGGCCTCCAGGTGCTCAGTGACACTGCGTGCGCCACTGATCATCGGGTTGAGCAGGTAGATGCCTTTGGCCTGGCGGAACACCAACTTGGCCAGGATCAGGGCCTGTAGTCCCCGCCCCACCATGGAACGGTGCACGTCCAGAGCTTCGGCCAACTCCTCTTCGGTAACCAGGCAGCGCCCTCCCGGCTCCTGGGTCCCGAGGAGCCGGAAAAGTACTCGGTAGGCGATTCCCGGCATCGCCGGCATGTAGGCAAAGCCGTTGTAGGTGCCGTATGTCAGCTCTGGCGGCTCCGGGTTCGCAGATGCTGCAGTCCTCATCCTCACGCCTCCGGCTTCTTCTCCGCGCGCTTCCGCCTGCGCGTCCTTGATGACGGTTTGGGTAGCTTCGCACCTGGAAGGGCCATGCCTCTGAACTCGTCCGGAACATTGGGATCGAGCACGAGCTCATTCAGAAGGCTCAGCTGTTCCACCTGGACCTTGACACTCTTGGCCACTGACCCCCGTACGGGCCTGCTGATCTGACGGTAGCCCCCACGAAGGGTCACTGCGGGCTGGAGCTGGATCGACCCCTTCTTCGGTGAGTAGGCGAGGCCCAGCTTCTTCAGCTTCGTCTGGGCCCGTGACACCTGGGCAGGATCCATGTCCAGCTCAGCAGCGATCTCGGTCTGCTTGAGCTCGACAGCTCCTCCTACTTCCTGACTTCCCATCATGTAGAGCAGCACGCACAGGGTCACGTTGTCGTCCCTGAAGTACCTGGCGGCCCAGCGCAGAAACTCCAGGCTGTCCTGGGCGAAGTACTTGCCGACGAAGTCACCGGCAGTGACCGGGGGTTTCACCTCTGCCGTGTGCCCGACGGGCAACTCGACAAGGTTTCTCCGCGGGCCAAGCGCCCCCGCGTACGGGCTGCTAGGGCTCGGGGCCCGTGGCGGGGACGAACCGGGGACCCGGCGAGGGTCCCCCTGAGGCTGGGCAGTCATGACGCTACGCGCTCCTCAAGATCGAAACCTAGACGCAGAGCACAGTAGTGATTGCGCATATGGATAGCAACGACGCGACCTATCTGCGCGTTGGGTGCGTCGAACATGACTTCGGAGTCATGTTGGCAAGGGATCCGACCTCCATCGCGGGATTGCGCATATAAGTCGCAATGAACACGGGGCACCTTGACCCCACGCGCAAGTTTGGCGCCCTCAAAATGACATGGGAGTCATGTTCTGAGGCCTCGTCACCCCATCTGACCTGCGGAAACGTCAGTCTCTCTATTCTCTATAAGCGCGGCTCCGTGTCTGTGCGGGCTCTTGAGGGCTGGTTCTGAAGGTCACCTGTTCGATCTCGTGGTGCACAGCAGCACTGGCAACGACAGTGGGATCAGGAACCTCGCCAACCCTTGGCCCTACTGGCTCCCTGCACTCCTCCTGGTCGCCAGTGAAGCCCTGCTAAAGGTCGGCGCATCCTTGTCCTCGGTCCTCCCCTGACACCCGGGTCTGCCAGTCCTCAGCCCTTGCGGGCTTGTCAGCCCCGACTGATGCCACCTGATCACCATTGGCGGCCGCGGACCGTCCCCGCCAGTCACAGGAAAAGGAAGCGTTGTCCTGCCCGTGGGTGGCTGAGGTACCTCCGTACCGCCGTCGTTGACGCCCCACCGCTGGGGTTGCCTTTCTGTGGCTGAGGTCGATTCTCCCGCCGTTGATCACCTGCACCAGGAAGGCCGGCCGACGAGGGGCGTGCGTTCGTATGGTCGCTGGAGGAGCGTTCGGTAGGTGCGGGACAACGGCTCGGGGGACCAGGCCCCGGCGGGCGGGGGTCCGGAGGAGCCCGCCGGGGGTGTGCGCAAGGGCGTAGCCCGTAGCCCCGGAGCGCAGCGGAGGGGTCGCTAGGAGGAGGCCGCAACGGAGTGCACCATCAGCTCACAGGGCTCGGCCTCCGGAGGCGACGCACTGCCGGACCGGACCGCTAGGTCCGGTGCCCCACAACGGCAGGTTAGCCAGGAAAACACCCACGGCCGGGGAGATGACGATGCAAGCGTCTGAGCGGCCAGTACTCGGACGACCTCCCCTTCCAGAACCAAGGGACATCCGCCCTGGCCCACGTCCCGAAAGCACACGGCGGCAGGTTCACCTGTGGGAAGGCCCCAGCATGAACACAGTGCACCACCGGCCCGAAGGTGTACCAGTCCAACGTGGCCGCCGTTCTACGTGGCGGCCCTCCAGGCGCACGGCCGCGCGAAGTTGCCAGCTTGACCAGCGAGGAGCCGGAAGGGCTTGGGGAGCGTCCTGTTGTGCACAGGCATCAGGGAGGGCATGTGGGGGACAACGAAGACCAGATGAGGCGTCGGGAGTCGGTTCAACGATGGTGGGAGCGCGACAACTGGGCGCAAATCGGGACTGTGGCGGCAGTCCTGGTGGGAGCCGGGACGCTGCTGTTCACAGGCATCGCGACGCTGTTTCAGGCGATGGTCGCGGATGATCAGCTCGAACAATCCCGCCGGACGTCCGAGCAGCAGGAACGCGAGCAGGCAGCCCTGGTCTCTTATTGGACGAGTGACCGTGAGTCGGCCCTGCACATCATGAACAGGTCGTTGGATCCGGTTCATGATGTTGAGCTGGCGTTCGCTGCACTGACCAAGCAGGACGCGACACAGCAGCCCCCACGAGGGCGGGTGACTTTTGTCGTCAAGCTGGGCAGTCTTCCTCCGTGTTCGGAAGTCGTCATCTCCGAACAGACCGTTGGTCTTCGCTGGCAATCCGCAGTGCCGCGACAGCTGAGAGCTCAGCATCCCGTCCGTCCCGGTCTGCCGCGCGGCGACTGGAGGAAACTGAACCGGCTGCAGCGGCTTGAGCTGCTGGACATGGATTTCGTCGACAGAGACGGCGCCGGTTGGTCTCGCGATGGGGACAGTCAGCTGGAAGACGGAAGGCAGGGGGTCGGCTATCCGGTAGGCGGAAATGTGGCTTCGCCCGGCCGGTTCGTTCGTTCTCCGCAGGCCGAACCGCTGGACATGTGCAGGGAGGGATGAGTGGGTGCCTCCCGCCCGTACCTTCGGGTCGTCGCGCCGGCGCCCTGGTTACGCGTCGAAAGCGGCGGCTCTAGGGGACCCGCGGCCGCGCGAAGGACCGATACCTCGGGAGAGGTCGGATCGTCGGAACCGGTAGGACATGGCGAGGACCGGTCAACGATCATGAAAGGTGTGCTTGTGACGGCATGGTTCGTGACACCCCGGTGTCCATGTCGCCCGCTGGCTGCCAAGCGTTCGGCCGAGGCACAGCGTCGACCGCGCGGCCGTAGGCTGCTGCGGATGATGAGGAAGGGTCGATGCATGGCTGCATCGTCCACACGGTGAACAAGGCGGTCACGGACACGCAGATCACCGCCTGTACGGTCTCTCAGAGCAGAGCGAGATCGTGCCCGGCCTGTGGCAGAACACGCCTTCCCGGCCCGTGACTGTTTCACCTGATAGGCCAGGGGGCTCCTGCGAGTTGCGGTCTCGGCAGAAGCTCAAGACATCGGGCTGATCGAGCCTGTCAGTGGCAGCCGTCATGATGGGTGGCGTGGATTACAGCCTCGTCATCGCCGCCGCGCACGCTGCCGGGCCCTGCTCGCCCGGCGAGGAATCCGCGTGGGGTCGCCGTGTGCACTCCCTCACTGTGGACCTCCACCTGATCGCCCAGCAGGCCGCGCAGGACATCAGCCGGCTGGAGAGCGCATCCCGGTTCGTGGCCTTCCTCGAGAACGTCGAGATCGAGGAGTCCAGCCGGCGGGGCCTGTTGACGTTGCGTAATCCGGCGGGGGACACCGAGCACATCCGCACCGAACAGCAGGAGACCGACCGCGGCCGCGACCTGATCGAGCGGGCCCGTGCCTTGAGGGGACGGTGGGTGCTGGTTTTCCGGTACAACGAGAAGGCCTCCGCCACCATGCAGGTCCGGATGCTTGCTCACCTCATGGACCTGGGCGACGGTGCCATTGCCGTGAATCTGGCGAAGAAGATCCTCACTGATGACGCCGGGGGTGCGATTCCCCGGGCGCAGGCGGCATGGGCGGAGGCGGGGCTGCCGGACTCCGGCACCATCACGGTGGAGCAGTTGGAGCAGGCCCGCGCCAAGTTGCAAGGCGCGTGAGTCGAACCGACGCCACGGTGTGACGCCCGCCGGGGGGTGCTCCACCTGTAGGGGGCGACGCATCCAGGGGAGGTTCGACATGATTCGTGCTTCCTGTGGGTGCCGACCGGTCTCGGCATAGATAACAGCAAGAAGCGTGGAATGCCTCCGCGGAAGGCAAGGATCCGCCCCAGGTTGCTTGGGGGTCGTGTAAGGACCGTATTGAGTCTGTACGGTCCAGTTCGGTCCGACACGGACCAAGACGAGACCTGGGGCTTGCCAGGGAGGGGGTTGGTTGTGCTTCTTGCTGTTATCTGGAAAGTCAGGGACTCGATTCCGTACCCTGTCGACATGCCGAACCCGCGTACCGTCGACGCCCTCGCCGCGATCGGCAGCTTCGTGAAGGCCCAGCAGAAAGCCGGGTACGCCAACGAGACTGTCCGGCTGCGCGGCACGCTGCTCAACGAGTTCCTGGCGCACGTCCTCAACGAGGAGATGACTTCCTCGCTCACCGCCGAGGAACTCGTCGAGCCTGAACGAGCCGCCTCCTGGCTCGACGCGGCCGGTGCCGGCGAGACCCGGCGGCGCAACACACTCGCCGGTCCTGACGCCGTCGCGGCGCACGACTCCCAGCGCGCCCGTATCCAGACGTACAACGCCTTCGTCGACTACCTCGCCCTCTCCGGCCTGCACCGGCCCTATCCGGCCTCCGGGCACAGCGACCGCCTGGAGCCCGAACAGGCCGACAAGCTGCTACGCACCCTCGCCGTACGACGGCCCACCGGCGCCAACGCCGCCACCACCATCCGTACCGCGGCGGTGGCCGCCCTCGTCGCCGCCACCGGCCGCTCCCTGCCCCAGCTCCACCAGCTCAACGTCACCGACGTCGACCTGGAACGCCGCCCCGTTCCCGTCGTGACCGTTGCCGACTCCGATCACCTGCTCGACAAGCACACGGTGGAGATCCTGCGCCGCTGGCTCGACGTCCGCGCTGGCATCACCAAAGCCCTGGAAGGCAGCGATCCGGGCTATCTGTGGATCCCGACCAAGCCCGGACGCGAGCGTGCCGGCCTTCAACCGCCGAAGCCGGGCCTGACCCGGGCCGCCGTACGCACCCTGCATGCCGCGCACCGCAACCTCGTCCTCCAAACGGTCGGCGTCCCTCTGCGCCCGTACGCGCTCCTCCCTCGCCGGTAACGCAAAAAGTGGCTGGACCAGAAGGGCGGTTGGAGGAGATGTGGCAGCAGCAGGGCAACTCGGAGGGCCTGGCGGCCGCTCTCGCAGCCCTGCCGACCCTGGACGACCTCAAGGCCCGCACCGCCCGCCAGGAGGCGCCCGAGGTCCGGCGGGACCCGGTGCCGCCCGAGGACCCCAACGAGGCGTTCACCGTGTGGGCAGAAGCCCGGTTCGGCGTCGACCCGGACCACCTGGCGGAGCTGCTGAACGCGCTGGGCACCGAGGACTGGACCGAGCTGGAGGACGCGGCGGCCCTCGACGCCGACCAGCTCGCCGCGCTCCTGGACGACCTCCCTGACGGGGGACCCGCCGCCTGACGCGCCGCGTCACAACTCCCGCCGCGACGACGCGGCCGGGGCCACCGCGTACGCCTACCTGCCGCTATGGCTGTCGCATCAGCAGGTACAGGAACGTGGCCACCCCCACCCCAGCCAAGAGCGCCGCCCCGAGTTGAGCATCCTGGTAAGTGACGTACGTAATGACACCGCCGATTGCGAGCAACACAATGGCAGTCAGGTCTATGTGACCCTTCAAGCTGGGCCTCCCGGGCTCAGGGGTCGCCGTCCGCAGCCTCCGCCAAGATGCAGGCGGTCGGCGACCCATAACGTCCGTCCGGAAGAAGCCCTTCCGGGACGAGTTGGAGCATGCACGAGGGGTCCTGTGATCGAGGTCCTAGGACCCGGAGATGGCATTCCCCGTCACATACAGCGCCCTTCCAGGCGGCGTAGTTGAAGTGTGAGCGCGCCGAGGTCCGTTGACGAAAACTCAAAAACGATGAATTTTCTTCGCAGGTCAGCGGCTACGGAATGTCTCGTTCCGGCCTCTGAGTCAAAATTCCGGCTCGGGAGGAGCACGGCCTCGGGGAACATCGGTACAGCGGTTAACGCTAAGCCGTTGATCTTGGTCGGATGACGGGTGCGGCGGCAGCGGTGTCAGGCGTCCTCCCCTTCGTGTCGGGCCTGCGCCAGCAGCGCGGCCACGACATCGTTCATCCCGCCCTCGGTTTGCTCAGCGAGCGTGTGCAGCACGTCGTCCGTGGTGCCGTCCATGACCTGCCGGGTGAGCCGTTCCATCAGCTCGGGGTCGGTGCCGCTGCCAAGGCTGGTGAGGTCCACCCGGGTCGGCCGGCGCGGGGCGATGATGTCCGGCCCGGCCGGTGCTTCGGCCGCCGCATCGGCGTCGGCGAGCGCGCGGTAGACGGAGGCGACGGAGGGGTGCTGGCCGGCGTTCTTCCCGGTCTTGATGGTCAGCTTCTTGGCGATCTCGGGCACGGGCACGCCCTTGCCCTTGAGCGCGCGGGCGAACAGCAGCATGTCGTCATCGATGACCTTTGGCCGTCCGCCGTGGTTGCCCTCGGTCGCGGCGGCGACCTGGCCCTCCAGGGTCTTCTCCCGGATGTAGTTGCGGTCGAGCTGGGCCGCGACGGCGAGCACGGCGAAGAACATCGCGCCCATGCCGTTGGGGTCGTAGATGCCGGTGAGGGGGCCGGTGAGGAGTTCGAGTTGGACGCCGGCCTTCTGGAGCTGGTTGGACAGCGTCATCAGCTCGGCGGCGTTGCGGGCCAGGCGCTTGAGCTCGTGGACGGTGAGGATGACCTCCTGGTCGGGGGCGGCCTCCTTGATGTCGTACGCCAGCTTCAGCGCCTGCTCCAGCTTCGGCCGGGTCTTGACCCGGGTGCTGATCTTCTCGTGGAAAATCCGCTTACAGAGCGGTTCGAGCGCGTTGAGCTGGCTCTGGAGTTCCTGCTGGGCGGTCGAGCAGCGGGCGTACCCGATCCGGATCGGCTTGGCCGCCGCGGCGGCTGGCTGAGCCTCGACGGGCGGGCCGGGCTTCCAGGGCCGCCCCGGGCCGCGGTCCTCGGGCACGAGGACGTCGAGTTCCTCGCGGAGCGCGGGCACGAGGATGAAGCGGGCGGTGTGGTACTTCGTCGCGGTCTTCCCGCCGCGGGTGCGGCAGGCACTGCCCGCCGGGGCTTCACACTTCGGAAAGTCGTTTCGTTCTACCGCGATTGCGGCTTGATCGGGCGTCAGGTCCACCCCGGGAGTCTGTCAGAACTGTCTCGCACAACAGTCGGGTTTTGAGAGGACTTCTGCGAACGGCGACCTGGGGAAACGTGATCGATTCGGAGGCTCTCGCAGAACTCTCGCAACTGACCCGTTTGTGAGAGCCGCGATCCGGAACCGCTGCTACCGCTAATCGCTGTTCCGTTGTTCCCGAGGCCGGAGTACGGGAACGCGCCCGCTAGGAGCTGTCCGGGCGATCATGTGACTCGTCCGTGCCTGGGTCGTTGTTGTGGGCATGGGGCGGGGCGATCTGACAGATGCCGAGTGGGAACGGCTGCGGCCGTTCCTGCCGGTGAGCAATGGACGTCGTGGCCGGTGGCGGGACCATCGGCAGGTGATCGACGGGATCCTGCACCGGGTGCGGACCGGGGTGCAGTGGCGGGACCTTCCCGAGCGCTTCGGCCCGTGGAAGACCGTGTATGAACGCCACCGGCTGTGGTCGGCCGACGGGACGTGGGAGCGTCTGCTGCAGCAGGTCCAGGCCGCCGCCGATGCCGCAGGCGAGATCGACTGGGACATCTCGGTGGACTCCACCATTGTGCGGGCCCATCAGCACGCGGCCGGTGCCCGGACCGGACCGCCGCCGGCGCCCGCGTCAAAGGGGGCCGACGCGGCAGAACACCAGAGCGAAACGCCGTGGCAGAGCCTGCTCGCCCGGCTGGTGGAGGTGGTGCGGGAGGTGAGGGCCTGGGCCGCTCGCGGGGCGGGTTTACCAGCAAACTCCACCTGAGCGCGGACGGCCGCTGCCGCCCGCTGTCCTTGGTCATCACCGGCGGACAGCGGGCGGACTGCACCCAGTTCCAGACGGTGCTGGAGAGGATCCGTGTTCCGCGGGTCGGTCCGGGCCGGCCGCGCACGAAGCCCGACAGCCTCACGGCCGACAAGGCATACAGCAACAGTCCGTGCCGCGAGTACCTGCGGCGCCGTGGTATCCGGCACTCGATCCCGGAGAAGACCGACAGCCAGGCCGCCCGCCTGCGCAAAGGCGCGCGCGGCGGACGGCCACCCGGCTTCGACGAGGAGCGCTACAAGAAGCGCAACACCGTCGAACGAGCGATCAACAGACTGAAGCAGTCCCGGGCCGTGGCCACCCGCTATGACAAGCGCGGCTACGTCTTCCTCGGCACCGCCACCACCGCGGCCCTGCTCATCTGGCTTCGGAGTTGAGTCCCGACCTCACAGAGCGACTGGCCGATACGTCAGGGCCTGATCGACCACCTCATCAGCCGAAAGCTCCCCTTCCGGCGGCCAGAAGATCAAGTCCCTGACCTGTCCGGACGGGCATGCCAGGGCTCTGCCCAGCACCTCCAGCCAGCCGTCCGCCTCGCCGTCCGAGGCGTAGTCCGCGTCCATGATCCGCTGCACGAGCACGACCGCTTCCGCGCGACTCATCTCCCCAGCACTCATCAGGTCCCTCCGCCGAGCCACCCTAACGAAATCCTTGATCGCCCGGACAGCTCCTAGCCGCGATGTCACACCCGGCGGGTAGCGTCCGGCCATGGATACAGGAGACTGGATCGCCTTTGCCGCGGTCGTCATATCAGTGGCCGCTGCCGGCATCGCCATCTGGCAGGCCAGAACAGCGTCGCAATCCGCCGCCCATGCCAAGCAGCAAGCCCAAGCCGCCGACGAACAGGTCCGCCTCGCCCGCGAACAACTCCAGCAAGGTGAGCGCAGCCATCGTGAACAGGTCGAGCTTTCCGAGCGGATCCACCGCGAGCAGAACGAGCCCTACGTCGTCGTCGACATCGCCCCTGAAGGCCCTGGATCCACACTGCTCCTCCTCACCATCGACAACGCCGGCCCCACCCTGGCCCGCGACGTGACAGTCGCCTTCGATCCACCGCTCAGCTCAACCATCAGCGGTCAAGCTGCACGCATCCACAGCGTTCTGTCCCGGCCCATCCCCGTCCTTCCGCCCGGCCGGCGCCTCACTTACGTCTTTGACATGAGCGCCAGCCGATTCAACTCCGGTTTTCCCATGGAGTTCGAAGTCACCGTAAACGCCACTGGTCCGGCGGGTGCGGTAGAACCGCTGGTCTACCGCATCGACCTGGGAGTGCTTGCCGCGGCACGAGTGGGAGAACACCCTTACCGGCGCATCGAGGAACGGCTAGGAAAGATCGCAAGCGATCTCCGGAGCCTGGCCAAGGCGTACGGTGAAGCGAACCGACCTGCCATCAGGGCTGCGCTTGAGGAGTCCATCGCAGCCGCACGAAGGCGGGACACCAACGGCACTACTCCTCCCAGCGCTACATAAGACCGACCAGGGCGTTGTCCTGCTCGCTCCACTGGCCCGGCAGGTGGCGGAGGCGCGGACAGGGGCTGACCGTACGACGCGGCCAGGGCTAGACCCTGCGCGTCACCGCCGCCCCTACCGTCCACCTCCAGCTCCTCGCCCACTGCCAGCCACTCGATGGCGCCCCGGGCGCCATGTCGGCCCCGGCCCAGCGCAAGGCCCGCGAGTACGAAAACCGGGTCAGCGCCCTTGCGTCGACCGAACCTTGATCGTTCTCACCGATAACCGCTGTACCGATGTTCCCCGAGGCCGGAGGAGCGCATGGCATCCGCCGCACAGCTCGCCGCCCGTCCCGCCGTCCCACGTCTCCCGGACGGCGCCTATGCCGTCCCCGACCCGCAGGACCCCGCCGTGACGACCCTGTGGCGCGTCGCGTACGGGGAGCTGCGCCCGTGGCCGCCCCGCCGTCGCTGGGCGCCCCGTCCTCCGAAGGCGGACCCGGGCCTGACGGTCGAGGAGCGCCGGGCCCGCCGTGAGCGCTGGTACGCGGAGGTCTACTGGCCGTGGAAGCTCGCCGTCGTGGAGGAGATCCGCCGCGCACCGGAATCCGCGGCCGCCCTTTTCGAGCGCATGGTGCCCGAGCACGAACGGCCGGACGCCTGGCTCTCCGCGCTCCTGGAGGGACACCCCACGCGCGAGGAGCTGGACCAGGTGGAGCGGCGGGCCGAGGACGAGCACCGGAACCGCCTGCGCGGGGTCGCCGCCCTCGCGGCCGTCGGCCTCCCGTACCGGCACATCGCCCGGGCCCTGCGCGTCTCCCCGTGGACCGCGTGGCAGTGGGCACGGCGCGGCGCGGAGCTGTGGCAGGAGGAGGGCGGCCCGGAGGCCCTGACGGCTGCTCTCGCAGCCCTGCCGCCCCTGGACGACCTTCAAGGCCCGGACGGCGGCCCCGACGTCCTCCAGGGCGCAGCGGGAGCCGTCCCCCCCGGAGGACCCCGACGAGGCTTTCACCGCGTGGGCGGAGGCCCGTTTCGGCGTCGCCCCGGACGACCTCGCGGAGCTGCTGGAGGCCGCCGCCACGGTCGAGCTGGTCGACCTCCCCGACGAGGACGCCACGGTCAGTACTCCCCCCCATCCACTTCCCGAATTCGGGCGATGACCTGCGGGACTTTCGCAATTTCGGGGGGCAACCTCGTGCTCGAACTGGGACGAGCTGACACAACCTGCTCCACGGTCAGGCCCTCGGCCCGAAGAAGGTCCGCGTCGTTGAGCCAGGCCCCGGTGAGGTCCGCGTCGCCGAGCTGAGCGTGGGTGAGGTTCGCGTCGCCGAGCTGAGCGCGGGTGAGGTCCGCGCCCTTGAGCTGAGCACGGGTGAGGTCAGCACCGTAAAGGAAGGCGTGGGTGAGGTTCGCACCGCCGAGCTGAGCGCGGGTGAGGCTTGCGCCGTCGAGCTGGACTTCGGTGAGGTTCGCGTCGTTGAGCCAGGCCTCGGTGAGGTTCGCACCGCCGAGGTAGGCATGGGTGAGGTCCGCGTCGCGGAGGTAAGCGTGGGTGAGGTCCGCGCCATTGAGCCAGGCGTAGGTGAGGTCCGCGCCGCCGAGCTGAGCGTGGGTGAGGTCCGCGCCGTTGAGCTGA
>NZ_PPFB01000003.1 GCF_002899455.1 Streptomyces sp. DH-12
CGACGCCGGACGTTAAAGATCAAGCTAGTGGGTGGAGTGGCGCGACGGTCCCGCCCACTACTTCCGCACCGTCCGCCCCCGAGGAATGGATGCTGCGGTCGCTGGCAGTGGGTGCGGTGTCGTCAGGTCAGGCGGCTTGTTCCCACTCGCAGGGGACGTCGTCATCTTCCTCAGACGCTTGCTGGTGCGCGGCCTTTTCGTGGGCGCGGAGGGTGGCCCAGAGCGGGACAGATGCGCAGGTGAGGTACCAGGGCAGCGGCCACAGCATGTGCCACCAGTCGGCCTGTGGGGCGAGGAGGAAATCGGTGGCGGCGGTGGTCATGCCGGCGGCGAGGCTCCAGCACAGCAGGCGCCCGGCCTGTTGCACGCAGCGCGTGAGCCGCTGGGCGGGAACGCGGTGATGGCGGGTGGGGTGGGAGCAGGGCGTGCGTCTGCCCGGTGTGCTCATCGCAGGGATGTCCTTCACGACAGGGGTGGTTGCCGCGGGCTGGGGGACCACGCATGCAGGACGGGCCAAGTGTGCATTTGGTGAAACCGCGCGCACAGCGGCGCCTCACGTGCACCCCATCCTCTGAGACAACTTCTCCGCTCACCTGTTCTCCGCCATGGTCAGCGAGAACACCCTGTTCAGCCAGCATGGCAGGCCACCGGGCAGGTCTGAACCTGGCCGAAAGGCGGCGGTCGGGAACCGCGGTGAACCGGAAGGCGCCCCGGATCGAACAATTCCGGTCGAGCTGCCCTCCGGAAACGGTAATGGAACCGACAACTCCGCCCGCTGCCTGCGGGGTTGTAGGGCTAACGTCCTGGTTTATCGAGGTGAAGCGGTGGGGCTGGTTCTGGCCCGCATGCATATGTGCATCGGGGGGAAGCCGCGCCGGTTTGTGTGCTTCCTGTGACAGCTTGTGTGCCGCTGGCGACCACTGGGGTTGCCGGGTCTGACTTCCTGTGGGGGGAAGCTGATGCACTCGCGTGCTGCACGCACGCCGTTTCGGCGTGCCCGGAGAACACACAGAACCGCCCTCGTCTCGGCGATCACCACGGCCGCCGTGGTGATCGCCGCCGCGCCCGGCCTGGCGGCGACGCCGAAGCCGGAGCTGCCGGAGCCGGAGAGTCCGTGGACGAAGCCGACCAAGGTGGAGGCTCCCGCGACACCGGCCGGCTCGACCCGGGCGCCCGCCTCGGAGGCGGAGGCCAAACCGTCGGCCGAGGTCGCGGCTTGGCGGGCGGCGCAGAAGGCCCGCGCCAGCGGTGAAGAGCCCGCCAAGAACTCCGCATCCCGCTCGGCCGCCGCGGACGCCGCTGCAGCCGACTACCTGCCCGAGGGACAGGGCGACGTCCCCTGGCACCAGATCCTCGACACCCGCCTCAACGACGCCCTAGTCGCGCGGGTGAACGTCTCCAACGGCAACCTGATGCTCGCCGCGACCGACTTCGATATCGCCGGCGTCGGCCAGAAACTCCAGCTGACCCGCACCTACAACTCCTTCGAGGCCCCGTGGGGGAAGGTGTCGCAGCGCTGGTGGCAGGCCTACGAACGCTACCTGCAGATCAACGACGGCGAGGTGGACGTCTTCGACGCCACCGGCAGCCTGCTGCGCTTCACCGCAAACGCGGACGGCACGTACACGACGCCGACGGGCTACTCGAAGGATCTGAAGAAGAACGCGGACGGCACCTACACCCTCACCGACCGCAAGTCCGGCACCAAGGACACCTACAACGAGCACGGCACGCTGCTGAAGGTGACGGACAAGAACGACGGCACGATCACCGTCGACCAGCACGACGAGGGCGCCGAGCACAAGGGCTTCAAGCTCACCGAGACCCGCTCCGGCCGCTGGATCGACCTGGTCAAGACGGACGCGAGCCAGTGGCAGGCCAAGGACCACACCGGCCGCACCGCCGTCCTCGACCTCGACGTGGCCGGAAACCTCGCCAAGGTCACCGACACCGCCGGCAAGGCCACCGCCTACGAGTACGACTCCTCACGCCGCCTGACGAAGGTGACCACCCCCGAAGGCACCGTCACCCTCTTCACCTACGACAGCCACAACCGCGTCACCTCCATGCAACGCGCCACCGACACCTCGGGCAGCGGCCACACCGGGCCGACCTGGCGCTACGACTACACAGCTGCGACCCCCTCGGATGCGGGCACGACGACGGTCACCGACCCCGACGGTGACGAAACGATCTACACGCACAACGCTGACGGCGAGGTCACCAAGGTCACCGACCCCCTCGGCCACTCCCGCCACTCCACCTACAAGAACCACCTGACCCAGACCGCGATTGACGCGATGGGCACCGGCACGGACGGCACCGGCGGAAACACCACCACCTACGGCTGGGACGACCGCAACAACGCCATCTCCCAGAAGCTGCCAATGGGCGCCACCGCCCAGGTCTCGCAGTACCAGACCATCGCGGGCACCGACCTGCCCAGCGACATGACCGGCGCCAACGGCCGCAAGGACACCTTCAAGTACGACACCAACGGCAACACCATGTCGGTCACCACCACAGGCACCGCGGGTGGAACCCGTGAGTACACCTACAACGAGGCCGACCCGACGTGCGGCGGTTTCGAGGGCCAGCGCTGCACTGCCAAGGACGGCAACGGCAAGGTCACCTCCTTCACCTACGACGACCACGGCAACTTGGTCAAAGTGAACCCGCCGGCGCCGCTGGGGGAGACGACCTACACCTACGACGCGCTGGGACGGGTGGAGACGGTCAAGGACGGCCGCGGCATCACCACCGTCTACGGCTACGACTCCCGCGACCGCGTGCGCGAGGTCTCCTCCACCAACTTCACCGTCACCTACTCCTACGACGGTGACGGAAACGTCAAGACCCGCACGGACGCCTCCGGCACCACGAAGTGGGATTACGACAAGCTCAACCGCGAGAGCGTGCGCACCCTGCAGAACGGCGCCCAGACGGCGCTGGCGTATACACCGGGCGGCGACGTCGACCACTACACCGACCCGACCGGGAAGACCGACTACACCTGGGACAAGGCCGGCCGCCTCGACTACCTGACTGCGCCGGACGGCAAGAAGACCGACTTCGAGTACAACAACAACGACAAGCGCACCAAGACCGTCTATCCCGGCGGCACCACCCAGTCGGTGACGATCGACAAGAACGGCCGCCCGGAGAAGATCAAGACCACCTCCGGCACCCAGACCTACGTCGACCTCGCCTACAGCTACAAGAACACCGCGGGCAAGGACACCACCAAGATCCGCACCCGCACCGACAACCTCACCAACTACACGACCACCTACGACTACGACTCCCAGGACCGCCTCCGCTACGCCCTGGAGGCCGACGCGTCAGGCGCGCGGAAGGCGTCGTGGCTGTACTGCTTCGACAAGGCCGGCAACCTCACCTCCCGGGACGGCAGCAAGAACACCTGCCCTGGTGGCACGACCTACACCTACAACGACGCGAGCGAGTTGACCGGGAAGAACGGGGTCACCACCGGCTGGTCCTACGACAAGCTCGGCAACGAGACCGCAGCCGCCGGCAACACGCCCCGCACCGGTGAGACCTGGACCGACTACAGCCAGCTGGCTGGCATCACCGCGGGCGGCAAGAGCTACGATCTGGTCCACGCCGGCACCACCAACGCCGAACGCACCAAGCTCGGCGAGACGTGGTTCCACCACACCGCCCTCGGCCTGGCGTCCACGACCACGAACGGCGTCGACACGGGATTCATCCGCGAACCGGCGGGCACGCTGAACTCCATGACGACTGGGGGGAAGTCCTACTACTACCTCACCGACGCCACCGGCAATGTCCTCGGCCTCGTCGACGACGCGGGCAAGCGCACCCACACCTACGCGTACGGTCCTACGGGTCTGCCCCGCGGCACCACCGCCGAGGCCGTCCCCCAGCCGTACCGCCACGCGGGTGCGTACGCCGACCCGACGGGCCTGTACAAGATGGGTCACCGCTACTACGACCCGTCTCTCGGCCGCTTCACCCAGCCCGACCCCTCCGGCCAGGAAACCAACCCGTACCTCTACGCCGGGGGCGACCCCATCAACAATGTCGACCCGAGCGGCTTGGACTTCCTGGGCTGGGACGGCGGCCAATGGGCCAGCGCTGCAGGCGTCGCCGCCTCGGTCGCGGGGGCGTTCGCGGGCGGTCCGCTCGGCATCGGCCTGGCGGCCGCTTCGGCGAGCCTCGGCGTCACCGGCTCGATTATGCAGGGAAACTCCGTCGGACAGACCGTCGCCACCGGAATCCTGGGCGCGGCGACCGGTGGAGTAGGAATTCTCGCCGCGTCCGCCGGTATCGGAGGTAAAACCGGAATCGGCCTCGCCGCTGGGTACACCGCGCTCGACGTAGGGGGCGGGATCGGAATTTCGGACAGTTTCCCGTAAAGAGGAGTTCAAATGGGCAGCCTGGCGTTCATGCCGATCAAAGATTCCATGCTGGCGACCATCATCCTGGGCGTTATCGCTGTAGTCGGAGTCGCTGTGGGAACGATGGTCCGTCAACGGCGTGAGGCGAAGAAGAAGGGCGAGAGGTAGAGCGGCGACGTGTTGAGCGGAGGGCCAGCGACTCGGTGCTGGCCCTCTGTCCGCGATTCTTCGGAAAGGTTGAACTCCCTGACAATTAGGGGATGTTCTGCCACTACTTCAGTGAGCTTCTTCAGCGCTGCCGCTCCAGGGTGAGGACGGCTTTGGCGATTGACGTCATGCGGTTGGGGCTGCACCGGGATCTGCGGAAGATGTGCCAGGACTTCAGGCGGGCGACGCCGCGTTCGACCGGTGCCCGTGCCGCGCCAGGGCCCGGTTGACGGTCTTCTCGGTGGGGGTGAGTTCCCGGAGGGGCCTGCGTTTGATGCCCGTGGTCAGCCAGGGGCCGCCGCCCTGGTAGGCGAGCTCGGCCAGGAGGGGGACGGCCTGGCGCTCGCAGATGCGGATGATCCGGTGGGTGCGGGCGGCGGTCAGGTCGTGGGAGCGGCCCGGCAGCGCGGGTGAGAGCCACAGCAGCCTGCCGTCTGGATCCGTGACCACCTGCACGTTCACGCCGTGCCGGCGGTGCTTGTGGGAGTAGTCCGTGCGTGAGTCGCCGACCCGGTCGCACTCGGCGAGGGTGCCGTCCAGCAGGACGAAGTCGGGGTCGGCCTCGCGCAGGACCTTCAGCAGACCCGGCGCGCGTTCGGCGAGCAGGTGGATGACTGTGCTGGTGTAGGCGTGGGCGGTGGACTCGCTGATCCCGAACCCGGCAGCGATCTTCGCCACGGTGACGTGTTCGCGCAGCTACACCAGTGCCACCATCGCGCGCTGAGACGGGCGGAGCTTGCAGCGCCGGTCGCCCTCACAGGTGACGATGAGCATGGTGACCCCTTAGAGGCTGTTGTCTTTCCGAGTCTGACGACTGCGTTTTCGCTGGTCAGGGATAGGTGCGGCGTCGGTGTGGGAGTGATGGACCATCGTTTCGTCGCTCCCGTGGAGGTTGCGGATGCCGTCGGTTGTCGGACTGCTGGAACAGCACGAGCTTGCCGCCCGTCGTCGTGTGGACGGGCTGCGCGAGGAGGCCGACCGCATCCAGGCCGAGCTTGCAACGGCCGAGCAGGAATGGCTGGAGTGGACGATCGCCCGCGAGCGCGTTGGTGCGGTGCTGTCCGCGCCGGGCGGCGATTCAGCCGACGCGGTGGCCGCCGAGCAACCGGGCCGTGCCGGGCTGGAAGCAGGGGTGCAGGCGTCGGCGCCCGTGGCGGCGAAGGCGAAGTCGCAGGTTCCGGTATGGCGCGAAGGGCTGGCCCGGACGGCACTGTCGGCGGACTACCAGCGCATCCTGGCCGCGCTCGCGGATCGGGTCCGTCTCGGCCAGGGCCCGCTGACCTGCCAGGAGATGACCGTCCTGTTCGGCATGGACGTGGTGCCGGCCAGGGTGGAGGCGCTGCGGTCGAAGGCGAAACGCCTGGTCTCGCGGGGCTGGCTGGCCGAGCCGGCACCGGGCCGGTTCACGCTCGCGCGGAGCGTGAGCGGGCCAGACGGCGGGTCATGACCATGGTCATCGACCAGTAGATCATCGCCTCGGCGCTGGTCGTGCGGCGTTCGAAGTCGCGCGCCAGGCGGCGGCTTCGCATCAGGTGGGCGAAGAGCCGCTCGACGATCCACCGCTTGGGCAGCACCACGAAACCGCGTGTGTCGTCGCTGCGCTTGACGATCGCCAGGACCAGAGCGAGCGCGGCCAGGCAGTGTTCGACGAGGCTGCCGGTGTAACCGCCGTCGGCCCAGACGAGTTCCAGCCGGTGGTGAGCGTCGGCCACTCGCTCGAGCAGCACCTTCGCGGCGGCGCGGTCACCGATGTCCGCTGCGGTGACCATCACACCCAGCAGCAGGCCGAGGGTGTCGACGACGACGTGCCGCTTGCGTCCGTTGATCAGCTTCCCGCCGTCGAAGCCGCGGCTGTCGGCACCCACCACGGCGTCCGCCTTGACCGACTGCGAGTCGATCACCCCGGCCGTCGGCTCCGCATCCCGCCCCGTCTCCAGGCGGACTCGGCCGCGCAGCCGGTCGTGGAACTCCCTGGCCAGGGCGTTCTCGCGCCATCGGCGGAAGAACGCGTAGACCCGGTCCCACGGCGGGGAGTCGGCCGGCATTGCACGCCATTTGATGCCGTTGTCCACCAGGTAGCGGACGGCGTCCAATATCTGCCGGTGGCAGTACGCCTCCGGCTGCCCGCCCCGGCCACGCAGCCAGCCCGGCACCGGCAGCAGCGGCCGGACCACGGCCCACTCCGCGTCCGTCATGTCCGAGGGATACCGCCGAACACGCTCCGGGTGATCGACCGCATTCCCGATCCGGTGGGCGAGGCAATCACACGATGGTGCAGCCGAGTTGAACTCCACCGGAGTGAGCACGTAAAACTGCGGCAACAGGGTCTCCTGGATCTCGGTCGGCTTCGCAACCCCGAGCTACCAAGAGGCCCTGCCTTCATGCCCGCAGCCCGCCGCGATCACCCGATCGAGACTCCCGTTCGACGCCCGCCTCTCAAGACCGGAACGACAACAGCTACTTAGGGTTTGTGCGGGGTGAGCAGGGGCGTTCGGCTGTGATAATCCGTCGTTGGGGTCCTGTTGGAGTCGGACGCCGCCCGCATGTGTCGGGGATGTGTCCTGCTGTTTGTGCTATCGGACTAGTCTCGTTGCCTGACCGGGTGGCATGTAGGTGGGGGAAGCGAAGATGGCGCGCATTGTGGGGGTGCACGGCATTCGGCAGTCCAGGACCTCGAAAGAGCAGCTGACGAACGATTGGTCCCGAGCGCTCAATCGCGGGCTCGGCGAGCTGGGCAGGCCGGACCTGTCTGCCGACGCGTTGGAACTACCTCACTGGACGGGGCTCCTGGCCCGTGGAGCGAACCACCTCGGTCCAGAGGAAGACCGGTTCGACGTGGCGGTTCCTTTGAGCGAGGAGGAAGTCGACTTCGCGGCCACGGCGCTGGAGGAAGTCGTCCGGCAGGAAGACCTGGCCCGTGTCCAGCAGTTGGAGCTGCAGACACTTGGATTGCCGCAGCTCTGGCCGGCGCGCCTGACGCGCCTGGTGATGGCGTACGATCGGCGCTTTCCCCGAGGCGGGGGCAAGCTCTTCGTGAGCATGATGCGTGAGGTGCGGTTCTATCTGTACGAGCCCGACCTAGCCGCGCATGTACGGGCCTTGGTTGCTGAGTCCTTCAGCGGGAGTACCGCCGTCGTCATCGGGCATTCGCTGGGCAGCGTGATCGCCTATGACCTGCTGCGCCGGGGCGAGATCGCACCGGATCGATCGTCCGGCGTGCGCACGCTCGTGACGTGCGGCTCTCCCTTGACCATCCCCTCGGTGCGGCGTGGGCTGAACGTTACCGACGGCGAGCCTTTGAAGCTGCCCGGGGACATCGCGTGGGTCAACGTCTTTGACCCCGGAGACTTCATCACCGGAGGAACGGGGCTCAGTGCTCTCTCACCGGAGATCACAGACGCGGAAGTCGACAACGGCATCGGTAATCCGCACAGCGCGCTCCGCTACCTGCGGTCCACTCAGGTCGCGGACGTGATCGCAGAGAGCTGCCAGTGAATAGGGGCACAGCTCCGAAGACGAAACAGCGACGGTTGATCGAGATCGCCACGCCGGAGCGCGGCGACGCAGCCTTCAGCAAGGGCATTGCCGCACAGGTGGCTGCCGTGAGGGGGTGGTGGGCCGATGCCTCTCTCGGCGAGGACCGCAGCTTCACCATTGCCGCGCCCGAGAATCTCCACAATGTCTATGATCTTCGAAAATTCCTGGATGAGCAGAGACCGGAAGACGCTGCTTACGACGAGGCCCTGGTCGTCTACGTCACCGGCCACGGAGTCAGTCGGCCGTCAGATGATCATTTCCTGCTCCTGCGGGACTCTGACGAGGAGCGTCTTCCGGCGACGGCGTTTCAGACCGCCGACCTGATCACGCGAGTGCTGGACTCTGATGCCGACCACGTCCTGGTCATGGTGGACTCCTGCTTCTCCGGTGTCCTCCGCAAGGATCTGCTGCGCCGCGTCCAAGCGCTGAGCGACACACGACGCCGGCTGAAGTCCCTCGTTGTCATCTCGTCCGCCAACGAGGAGGGGACTCCCCATCCGGAACAGTTCACGCGCTTCCTCGAAGCGGTTGTCTCCCACCTCAAGGATAAAAAGTCAGGGTTCGCAGCCCCTCACCTGAGCTTTGAGGAATTCTTCGGCGCGATGACCGCCTTGTACGAGGAGGGGGTCGCGCCCGAAGTCCAGTTCCTCTGGCCGGAACATTCTCTGCCCAGTCGCAAGGACCACCATCAGCCCAGTCCCTGCCTCCCCAACCCCGGCTACGAATCCCCGTCCGCCCTCGTCGGCAAGGCGCGCAGCGCCGTGGCATGGAGTGCGGCCGATCTCGACTCGTACTGGCTCTCACGCGCCTCCGGCCAACTTTCCCACGGAGATCCCGGCTGGTACTTCACCGGCCGGACCAGCCATGTACGGCGCATGATCGAGTTCCTTGAGGGGGAGGGGGGCACGCTCGTCGTCACCGGGGAGGCAGGCTCGGGCAAGTCCGCTCTGCTTGCTCGCGTCGTGACGCTCAGCGACCCGACGTTCCGGTCCGACGAGAGGTACCGGCCCTTCATCGAGGCCATACCGTCCGATCTCCTGGTGCCGGAGGGAGCCGTCGATGCTGCGGTGCTCGCCCGGAACACGGACGCCATCGAGCTGACCGCGGCGCTGTATCAGGCGCTTACAGGCGATACCCCCGCAGACGGCAGGGGAACCACTGCCCTCGATCAACTTTTGGATCACGTACTGGACGCCGTTCGCGAGCGGCGCCGGCCCGTGACAATCGTCGCCGATGGCATCGACGAGGCGACGGCTCCCGCAAGGATCATCACGGACGTCATCCGCCCGCTGGCCGACCTGTACACAGACGACGGGCAGCCCGCTGTACGGATGCTTCTGGGCGTACGCAGCGCGCACGCCAGCGCTGCAGGTCGCCTCCGTCCCTCGCAGGACCGGGCGTCGGATCTGCTGAATCTCCTGGTCCGCTCCACTGACGCAGAAGAGCCCCTGCGGACCGACACCGGCACGGCCGAGGACATTGCCACCTATGTGAGCACGCTGCTGAGAAGCCTATTCGGCCGCTCCGATCCCTCGGCACATCCGGATGCGCACCAGCTTGAGAAGCTTGCGGCCGCTATCGCCGAAGAGGTGGCTCCTTCGTTCCTGGATGGCCGCCTTGCTGCCGAAGCGCTTCACGCACAGGGCCGACTCCCCGACCCGAACGACTTGCAGTGGCGGCACACCCTGCGGCAGGGAACGCAGGAGCTTTTGCGGCAAGACCTTCAGGAAGTGCTACGCAACATCGACTTGCCGGCCGAGCTGGTCGTGCAGACTCTGAGGGCCACGGCTTTCGCGCAAGGCGCTGGTCTTCCGTGGGCCGAGGTGTGGCCGTGTGCGGTGCAGGCTCTCTCCGGAGGCGACGTCGTCGCCGCTCCCGATGCGGTGATCCGACGGATACGCGAGAGCAGGCTTGCCGGTTATCTGACGACCGGCACCGAAGACAACCGCTTCGTCTACCGGCCCATCCACGAGCGCATCAGTGAGGTGCTGCGGGAGAACCCTCACCGCCTAATAGACGGCGAAGCGCTGCCTGACGCACCTGCGGCGGGAGCCACGGGCAGAGAGGCCCATCGGAAACTGGCTGTTGCCTTCAGCGCTTTGCAGGAGGCCAAGGAGGGGCCGCCGCACCCGTATCTGCGCCGCCACCTGATTCAGCACGCTGCGGCCGGAGGCGTACTGAACGACCAGATCGGCACCGAGAAGTTCCTCCCCTACGAGACGAGCGGGAACGTCCGCGGTGCCCTGGGACTTCTCTCCGAACACGCCACGGACACGACACGCCTTTTCGCCTGGGCACGCATCGAGCCGTTCCTCGCCGACGCACCTCCCGCGGCGCGTGCGGAAAGCCTGCGCTTCTCCGCGTGGGAGCAGGGAGCTGTCGCGCCCTCGAGCTCTGGGTACACCCGTAGCCGAGCTGTGGCGATGCTTGTGCCGCGCTGGAAGGACCTCGCAGTGCCGGGCAACGTCCTGGCGCGGCCGGAGGCGGGCGTCTGCTCGATGGTGTCGTTCACTTTGAAGGACGGTACGCCGCTGATCGCGGTGGGTGGTGTGGATGGCACCGTGCGGGTGTGGGATCCGTCCACCGTGGCTGCGGTCGGCCCGCCGATTAAGGGGCCTGGGCCGTTCGTGCGGGCGCTGGCCGTTGTGCCGGGTCCGCGGGGAGAGCCTCTTCTGGCCGTCGGCTGTGACAGCGGCGCGTGGACGTGCGACCCGCTGAGCGGCCAGACTGCGCCACTGCCGGTCACGGCACCGGTCCACGCCCTGGCCTCCTTCACCGGCCGGGACGGGACGGCGCGGCTGGCGATCGGTACCCTTTTCGGGCTCGTCCTGTGCGATCCGCTCGCCGGGACCGTGGAGGCCGATGCGGACGAGAGCGGCGCTCTGGCCGGAGCGGTGGACGCCCTGGCCGTCCTGTCCCTCGCCGACGGCCGCACCTTGCTGGCCGCACACCGGGGGGACAAGGTCGATGTCCTCGACGCAGGCTCTTTGGAGCCGGTGTGCGCGGTCCCACTTCCGGGAGAGCGGGTCTGCGCGCTCGCCATGCTCGAGGGACGGGACGGCAGTTCGATGCTCGCCGTGGCCACGCGGGCCTCGGGCACGGTCAGATTCTGGGACGCCCTGACGGGTACGGAGCAACGGCACCGCACGATCAGGCAGTCCGCAGCCGTGCTGATGCCGTACCGGCAGCCGGGCTCCGACACCCTGCTCGCGCTCGGTGCCGACGACGGCGCCGTACAGCTGTGGGATCCCGAAACAGGTGAGGAGGTTTGCCGGTTCCCCGCCGACCACACCGACGCGGTGACGGGACTCGCGGTCGTACCGGGGCATGACGGAGTTCCCGTCCTGATCTCTGGCTCGCTCGATCGGACCGTGCGTGTCTGGAACCCCGAGGTGTGGGCCCGGCGTGCGGTGCAGTCGTCCCTGCCGGCCGACGGCACGTTCCTCGCTGTCCTCCCGGGCAGCACAGGCACAGCCGAACTGATCTCGGTCGGATCCGACCGGAACCTCGTCGTGCGATCGGCGGACACGGGCCGTGCCGTACGGTCGATCGACCTGCCTTATACGGGTGTCGACGGTCCGGTGACGGCCCTGACCACACACACGCCAGCGGACGGCTCCGAGACAATCGTCATCGCAGGGCTGCCGGACGGAACCATCGGCTGCTGGAGTGGTGCCTGGCGGCTGATGGACGCCTGGACCTTTCAGGAGGACTATGCGACCGCACTGACCGTTTTCGCCGACGGCGCCCGTACCGTCCTGGCTGTGGGTACAAGCTGCGGGGCGGTCGCATACTGCGACCTGGCGACCGGCGAGGTGTTGGGGTGGCTCCACGGCCCAGGGGACACCGGCGGCCCCGTCCACGCGCTGGCGTACCTGCCTTTTCCTTCCGGTGGCGTGCTTGCGATTGCTTCCGATGAAGGCGTGCGGCTGTGTCGCCCGTTTCACGAGCCGCACGACGCATGGCCGGGACAGATCGGCCCCGTGCAGTCGCTTGCCGCCTGCCCTGCGGAGGAGGGCGAGTGGCACCTGACGGCTGGGGGAGTTGACGGCAGAGTACGTCTGTGGGCGCCGGATGCTTCGGGAGAAGAGCCGTTCACGCTGCCGGCCCGGCACGATGGGCCTGTATCCAGCCTCGGCGTCGTCCGGTCACCCGCCGGCAGCCCCCTGATCGTGAGCGCCGGACTGAGCGATACAACCGTGCGTCTTTGGGATCCCCGCGCGGGAGAAGAGGTGCTGCGGCTGGTCACGGCCGCCTCTTTGACGTCCCTGTGCGTTTTGCCGTCCCATGCAGGCCCGGCCACGGCGCAGCCCTTGATTGCCTTCGGCGGCCCGGCTGGGAGCGCCGCGGTGGCGCTCGGTCTGCCGCAGGGTGAGGAGAAGCCTGCGGGGCGGGGCAGAGGCCGGTAGGCTTTCGCCGCCAGGCTCGCTCCGATCGGCTTGCCGAACCAAATGGATCCACCCGCTCCGCAGCGTGCGGAGATGGCCCCTGTGGCGACTGCAGGTGCATCGAGCCCCGCCAGAGCGGGGATAGCAGCTGATCACCTGGTCACGCGCATCCGTGAGACCGCTTCCCGTGCGTGCAGCCGCGCTTGCTCCGACATCACGTCCAAAGTGTCGAAGGGGGAGGCGAAGCCGCGGGAGGCGGCCTCGCGGGACAGGTGGTTGCTCTGGGAGACCAGGCGGCTGAAGGCTGTCAGACGTGTGGGGTCCGTGGGCCGGATGAGGCTCGCAAGACTCTGTGCCTTGATGCCCACGTGGTGGGCGACGGTGTTCACCAGCGCGGTCCGGACTGCATCCCAGGCCGGGCCGCCGGTGGCCCGGTAGGCCTTGGCGACCGTGTCGGCGTGCAGGACGTCGGCACCATGCCGGTTGAGCGCGTAAGCGGCCGCGTAGAGACCCTGGTGGGCCCGATCACGGCACCGCTCGCCATCCACGTACCCCGCACAGTCGCAACCGGTCAGCCGTGGCAGCACCGCCGCTGTGATGTGCTCCGGATCGGCGTGACGGACCCGAGCCCTGGCCGGCGGCAAGGGAAGCCCTGCCTGCAGCGCCTGCTCCCGCCACGCCGTGCAGGCCTCATCGAGTGCGGAGGAGGACCGCTCGTCCGCGCTGAAGGAGGTCATGCGCGACGGGCTGGCGTGACCAAGGCGGCTCGCCCCGGCCAGGAAAGCGGCCGCCGACCGCATGTCCCACTCGCTCTCAGCCGCAAAACTCTCCGAGAGTTCGGCCCGTTGCCGTGGGCTCAGCACCCGTTCCCACAGTTCGGTCATCACGGAAGCAGCGGTGATCATCTCTGCGACGAGCGGATTCCACACACGTGCGTCGGAGACATCGACCGTCCCCCAACACCATTTAAAAGCATACCTATTGAGTTCTGCTGTTTTATTCACATTGCCCTCGTCCCGCGTGCTACGGTCCTGCGGCATCTCATCAGACAACTGTGGAGACTGGAGTACGGATCAGGTGCCATCGTCCGAAACACGTCCGTCTCCGGCAGGGCAGTTACGCCCCCGCTGGGACCCGCGACGACAAGCATGCATCCCAGCACTGACAACCGCCGGGCACAGCACCCCAGTCACCCTGGTCGAAGCTCTCAGGAACGCGGACGACCTGCTCGCCATCTCGGGAGCAACTGCAGGGGAGAGCGTCGCACTCCTCGAATACCTCCTCGCCATCTGCTACGCCTCCGGGACCTGCCCCACAACGGCCGACGACTGGCTCGACTGGGTACACGGCAGCCGCCCGCTTGCCGAGGCCGCCGACTGGCTGGAGGGTCGCCCCGCCGAACACTGGGACCTCTTCCACCCCAGCGAGCCACTGGGACAGAACTCCCTCCTCGCCCCCTACCTCGACGCACACGGGGCAGGGCCCGCCCAGCTGGTGATCGAGCACGCCGGGGACTACAACCAGTTCTTCGACCACCACCACCTCGAGCACCCGGCTCCGCTCCCTGCAGACATCGCCTTCCGCGCGATGCTCACCCAGCACGCCTATGGCCCCGGCGGCCGCGCCCGGGTCCCCGGCAAGAAGACCCTGGGCCCCACGCTCACCAACCTGGCCACCGGGCGCCTTGCCACACGGGTCCGCGTCGTCGCCCTGGGCGCAACACTCGGCGACACCCTGCGCCTCAACCTGATACCGACCGGCGAAGCCCCCGGCCGCTTCAACCGCACCTGGACGGTGGCCCCCCAGCCCCGCCGTGGATTCAAGACCAAGCCCTCGGGCCGACGGGTGGACGGTCCGGCCGACCTGCACACGGTCCTCGGCCGCTCGATCCTCATGCGGCCCACTGTCACCCAAGACGGGCAGCCGGCGGTGGACCGCGTTCTGTTGGCCGCCGGTGAACTCCTGGAACCACTGGCCGCTCACCACCTGCAGGACGCGGTCTATGAAAGCCCGGCGAACGGTACGGCGAGGCCCCTGCGGCCCTCGGCCTCCCGGGCCCTGTGGCGCGAGGCGCACGCCCTGTACGCGGCCGTCGCGGACCGGGACCACGGGCCCGACCTCTACGACCGCCTTGCCAGGCTCAGCGGCCGTCGGCTCAACCTCTGGACCGTCGGGCTGATCGCCAAGCAGACCACGGTCGTCACCTGGGTGTCGGACACGTTCCCCTTCGTGCCGGGCCGCGAGCGTGACCTGCGGTACGCGGCGGAGCGCGGTTCCCTCATCGCCGAGTACGTGGCCTCCTGCCTGTCCTCGGCGGCGTCCGTGGCCTGGACCGTGACCTACCCCAACCCGAAACCGGCCGACAAGGCCAGCCAGATCGCCCGGTTCGACGCGGGCCCGGAGCACTGGGCCCACACCGCCGAGCCCTTCCACGTGCTGCTGGACGAAACCGCAGCGGCCGAGGACGAGGTCGAGGTCGACGCGGCACTCGTCGAATACGCCACCGTGCTCGCGCATGCCGCAAGGCGCTTCCTGCGCAACCGCCTCGACTCACTGCCCGCCAACTCACGCGGCTACCAGGCACACGCGCAGGCGATTCGCCGCCTCGAGAGAGACCTCACCGGGCCCAAGGCCCCAGACGAACTGAAGGGGGACCAAAAGTGACCGCGGACGCACCCGGCACCGCGCGTGGGCATTCAGCCGACAGCGCCGAACCGCGCGAGCCCACACGCAGCGAACAGCTCACCCAGTGGCTGACCGGACTGGTGCACAGCCGCGACTACGGAAAACTCGCCGAACTGCGCCGGCCACGCATCAGCCGGAACGCCCATATCGAAGCGGGCTGGTTCGATCCAGCGCGCCGTGAGGTCTTCGAACAGGTGGCGTTCCTCTTCGCGGTCTACCACCAGGGAGCTGTCGAGCCGTCACGGGGTTACGGGAGTCTGGGGACCGCGGCCCGCCGGATTGGCACCAGCCTCGGACGCGGGCCCGACGACGCAGGCGCCAGCCGGCTGATGGACCGCATCGTCTCAAGCCGCCGGCCACCCCTACGGCACCTCCAGCACGCCATCGCCCGGCTGCGCTCGTGCGACGTGCCGCCGCCCTCCTGGTCACGACTGGCAGACGACCTCGCCCGCTGGACCGACCGGCAGGCCCGTATCCGCTACCGCTGGGCCGTCGACTTCCACGCCCCGCCGCCCAGGACCACCGCCAGGAACGACACCACCGCCACCTCGACCACGACGAAGGACACGCTGACGTGAGCACCCCCGTTGCCCTGACCGGGCACCAGTTCCTCTCCCTGCACCTGCTGGAGACGCTCGTCGCGGTACTTCCCGTGCGGGACGAGAACGGTGCACCCAAGTCCATCGTCTACGGCGGCGTGGAACGCCACATGATCACCAGCCAGGCGCGCCGGCGCGCCGAGCGGGTGTATTCACGCGACCGGGCGAACGCCCAGAAGGGTCCGCTTGCCGGACACACCATGGGCGTCCGCACCCGCGAATGGGCACTGGTGACCGCCAGGGCCCTGGAAACCCGGCACGGCTGGCCCAAGGAGCGGGCCCTGGCGACGGCACGCGCCGTTCTGCAGGCCATCGGCCTGAAGTTCGGCGACCCGGCCAAACCCACCGTTGCCCATCTCACCAAGGTGCTGCTCTTCGCGCCGGCGGACGCGGGGGAACGCATCGCCGGCCACCTCGACGCCGAACGGGAATCGATCAGTGCGTGGTCAGAGAACTACATCGCACGGTCCGAAGCCGCAGCCGCCGAGAAGAAGACCAAGAGAGGACGCAAGAGTACCCCGCAGGACGAGGCCGAGGCGAGTGCGGAGGCACCTGACCCCGAGGCTGCCAAGCTTCCTGCCCTGCCAAGGGCGACCAGGGACGCGGTCCTGACCGCTCTGGCACCCCGCGACGCGATCGACATCGCCCTCTACGGTCGTTTCCTCGCCGAGATCGCGGACTCGCCGAACGTCGACGGAGCGATCCAGAGCAGCCACGCCTTCACCGTCCACGAGGCCGAGCACACGGACGACTTCTACGCCGCCGCCGACGACGCCAAGCTCGCCCGCAAAAGCAACGCCCTGGACTTCCTCGACGCCGCCGACCACTCCGGAGCCGGCATGACCGGCTACCAGTCCCTCATCTCCGGCACTTTCTACCGGCACGCCGTCCTCGACCGCCTCAAACTGCGGCAGAACCTGCGCGCAGCCGGCATGTCAGAACCAGAAGCCGACTCTGCCGCCGTCGCTGCCGAGGCGGAATTCGTCAGTGCCTTCGTCAATGCCTTCCCCCAGGCCAAGAAGAACTCGACAGCCTCGACCGGTGCCCTGCCTGCCCTGGTCCTGGCCTTCGATGGAGACCGCCCCTTAAACTACGCCGCCGCCTTCCAACGGCCCATCGACGAGGTCGCCGACGGCGGTCCCGCCGGAGAACTCGCCGTACGCCGGCTCCTCGCCCACCACGACTTCGTCTGCCGGCGCCGCGACGACATCACCGCAGGCCGCGTCCTGACCTACGAACCCGCCATCCACACCATCCTTCAGGAACTGGGAGTCAAGGACGTGGAGTCCGTCGAGGAGCTCACGGCGTGAGCGGGCACGTCCTGCTCATCAGGCTCGCCGCCCCTCTGCAGTGCTGGGGAACCGTGTCCCGCTTCTCCCGTCGCGACACCCACAGCCGTCCGACGAAGTCCGGGGTCATCGGCCTGTGCGCCGCGGCCCTCGGGCACGACCGGGCCGAGGAACTCGGCGAACTCGCCGCCATCCGTTTCGGCGTCCGAGCCGATCACCCCGGCACCCCGGTACGCGACTACCACGTCATCGGGGCCGGCAAATACCCCATCCGCCCGCGCGACATCATCACCGACCACCGAAGGGCGGCCGCGCTGTCCGCCAGCATGGCGGACACCGAGGGCACAGGGTTCGGGCACCATGAACTCGCCGACTGGTACGGAGCACCGAAGTACATCGTCACCGAACCGGATTCGGGCGCTCTGGTCTCCAAACGGCTCGCCCGGGGCGCCCTCGTCACCGCGCGCTGGTACCTGGCCGACGCCGCGTTCGTCGCCGCCCTGCACCATCCCGACCGGGCCTTCCTCGAAACGGTCGCCGCGGCACTGGAAAGCCCCAAGCGCCTGCTGTGGCTGGGCCGCAAATCCTGTCCACCATCAGGAACCCTGGCCGGACCCCTGAGCAGCGGGACTATCGAAAGCGCCTTCCAATCCACAGCACTGCTGCCCGCACAGCACGTCGGCAGGCGGCCTTCTCCGCGGCCCTGGGCCTGGATCGAAGCAGCACCGGGCGCCCCCGCGGCAGTCCCCGTACAGGACCAGCCCGTCACCTTCGACACGGAACGCCGCGCGCACACCACCAGGTGGGAGACGAGGACCCGCATCACCATCGCCCAGAACGCCACCGAATGGGACATCATCCCGTGAACAAGCCCCCCGCCGCCCGCTTCATCGCCACGCACACCATCCTGACCATGGACGCCCGGCACCCGTACACCGCCAAGTCCCTCGTCGACGCCCAGGACATGCACCGCACCGTCATGAGCGGCTTCCGCGGCTGGGTCACAGACGGTGACCTTGATGCCCGAGCCCAGATGGGGGTGCTGTCCACCTGGTCCGTCGACCTGAAGGCAGGCACGCTCGTCCTGGTCGTGCAGTCCAGGGTCCCGGGCGACTGGGCCGGTATGCCTCGCGGCGCGCTCACCGGCAAACCGCACGTCATGACAGTCGACCGAACCTTCCGCCCGGGGGACACCCTGGCTTTCCGCACAGTCGTCAACCCCACGCACAGCCGACCCTCCGGACCGCCGGCCCCGGACCGCTCCCGTGGACGGCGCACCGCTCACACCCGCCCCGACCACGTGAAGAACTGGTTCGTGCGCCGTCTCCAGCCGCCCGGCGAGCCGCGCAAGGCCCCCGACAGCGTCGTCCGTATCGGTGCCACCGCCGAACCGGAGACTTTGGCAGTGCGGATGCTGCCCACCGTCACCAGCCCCAGCACCCATAAGGCCCTGCGCATAGTCCGCGCGGAAGTCCGGGGCACCCTCACGGTCACGGACCCCGCCGCCCTGGTCGACGCGATGACTCAAGGCATCGGACCCGGCCGGGCATACGGCTGCGGACTGCTGTTGACCAGGTGAACGTCCGCACCCCCTGCCATGAGTTTCGGACCCCTTTCGCAGCACGCGCGCGGCTGGACGGTCCCACGGCGGCCGTGTCCGTGAACACGTGGTGCCGCCGGCGAGGCCCTCTTGCTTTCCGCATCCACCGGGGAGAGGCCCGCCACCAGTCGCCACGCCGTACAGGGCGAGGACCGCCTCCCGCACCCGCGGGAATGGTCCCCCGTTCTCCGCGCCGGGCTGCAGGCCGAAGGCGTGCTCCCCGCACCCGGCGGGGATGGCCCCGACCTGGCGGCCAAAACGGACGAAGTGGCCGCCTGTTTCCCGCACCCGCGGGAATGGTCCCGCGGCGCATCTCGCGTTCGGTCCACTCGTCATCTGCTTCCCGCACCCGCACCCGCAGGGATGGACCCGGGGCCTTTATCGCGCGCTTCGGCACGTCCGGCTGCTCCCCGCACCCGCGGGGATGACCCCCAGACGATCTTCGATCTGCTGGTTGCCCAGACCTGCTCCCTGTACCCACAGGGATAGTCCCGTGACGCCAGGGAAGACCAGGTGGAGATACTCGCTGCTCCCCGCAGCCGCGGGGATGGTCCCGCCTCGACATCGGGGGTGGGGTGGCCTGTCAGCTGCTCCCCGCACCCGCGGGGATGGCCCCGCCACCACCGCCGGAAGCAAGACGTTCCAGGAGTGCTCCCCGCGCCCGCGGGGATGGTCCCTACGGCACGCACCCGTCGGAACCGAAGGCCCGCTGTTCCCCGCACCCGCGGGGATGGTCCCCGCAACTGGTCGCGATCGCCGTCGTGGCGGGCCTGCTCCTCGCGCCCGCGGGGATGGTCCCGTCACGGCCGGCGGCGCCGACCGGGCCAAGTCGTGCTCCCCGCGCCCGCGGGGATGGTCCCTCGTCGTAGAGTGCGCGGGCGTCGCGACGGGTCCGCTCCCCGCACCCGCGGGGATGGTCCCGAGACCCCGGACGAGTACCAGGACGGCCAGATCTGCTCCCCGCACCGCGGGGATGGTTCCGGCATCGCCACGCGAATGCTGGTCGACTACGACTACTCCCTGCACTCGCGGGGATGTTCCCGACTACACCGCGCTGTTCGCGGAGGAGTGCGTCTGCTCCCCGCACCCGCGGGAATGGCCCCCCGAAGTTTCTCGCCGACCTGGGCAAGCTGAACTGCTCCCCGCACCCGTGGGGATGGTCCCGTCTGGGCCTACGCACAGTCCATCCCGGACGGCTGCTCCCCGCACCCACGGAGATGGGCCCGTGATCTCGACCTCGCCGAGGGCGGTGTACTCCTGCTCCCCGCACCCGCGGGAATGGTTCCGTAAGCGGGCCGCCGCCCGGGTTCGCGCCCCGCTGCTCCCCGCGCCCGCGGGAATGGTCCCACGTCAAGGACGCGTTCCAGCTCGAGGAGCGCCTGCTCCCCGCACCCGCAGGGATGGTCCCATGAGTCCGCCGAGCCGCTGGCCGTCGGCGTTTTGCTCCCCGCACCTGCGCGGATGGTCCCCGGGCTCGTGGCCGGCATCCGCAGCGCCGCTTCTGCTCTCCGCACCCGCGGGGATGGTCCCGACTGAGGGTCGAGCCTGAGCCCAGGGAGGATCTGCTCCCCGCATACCGCAGGGATGGTCCCCAGACGGCCGCCGCTGGCCCTGCCCCGACGTCTGCCCCCGCACACCCGCAGGGATGGGCCCCCAGCGAAGTGCGGTGCTTCCGTGGGATGCTCTGCTCCCCGCACCTGCGGGGATGGTCCCCACAAGAGGGTCGTGGCGGTCAGGTTGCCGCGCTGCTCCCCGCGTCCGCAGGGATGGTCCCGCCCAGAGGGCTGGCGGGATGCTGGCGGCGACCTGCTCCCTGCACCCGCGGGGATGGTCCCATTTGCGACGCGTAGAAAGCCTGCGCCGTGCCCTGCTCCCCGCACTCGCGGGGATAGTCCCGCGGTGCCGTCCATCAGGTCGGCCCGCACAGTCTGCTCCCCGCACCCGCGGGGATGGTCCCAAGATCCCGCGTTGGTACGGCATCGGAAACGGCTGCTCCCCGCACCCGCGGGGATGGTCCCTCCGACGGCCCGCCGAACACGCCTCGCGTGCCCTGCTCCCCGCACCCGCGGGGATGGACCCTCGTCGCCACCGTCTGCGGCGATGTCGACGCCCTGCTTCCCGCACCCGCGGGGATGGCCCCCCGCTGTTCTGGTTCGGCGTCCTGGCGGCCGCCTGCTCCCCGCGCCCGCGGGGATGGCCCCCGGATGAACCCCAGGCCGACCTTGCGGGCCAGCTGCTCCCCGCACCCGCGAGGATGGCCCCGTCGCGCGCTCATGGATGGAGGGTCACGGAGACTGCTCCCCGCGCCCGCGGGGATGGTCCCTTGTCCGAGCTCGTGGTCCGGGAGGACAACACCTGCTCCCCGCACCCGCAGGATGGTCCCAGGTACTTGAGAGCCGCGCTCTGCGCCTTGTTCTGTTCCCCGCACCCGCGGGGATGGCCCCGGCCTCCAGCTCGACCTCAGCGTGTCCCGTGACTGCTCCCCGCACCCGCGGGGATGGTCCCGCTGCGGGCGGTCGCGGGGTGAGAGACCATGGCTGCTCCCCGCACCCGCAGGAATGGTCCCAAGGCTGCCAAGAACGGCACTCTCCCCAAGGGCTGCTCCCCGCGTCCGCGGGGATGGTCCCTGGCCGCAGGCCTGCGTCAGTTGCCTGACCTTCTGCTCCCCGCACCCGCGGAGATGGTCCCTGCCCACGGGTCCAAGCCGCCGGGTTCGCCGGCTGCTCCCCGCGCCCGCGGGGATGGCCCCGAGCCGCAGCGGGACCGGGAGGCCCGGCAGGCGTGTTCCCCGCACCCGCGGGGATGGCTCCGTCTCGTGGCTCAGCTTGAACAGGCCGTCGTCCTGCTCCCCGCGCCCGCAGGGATGGTCCCAGCCCGTTCGGGCTCCGCAGGGTGAGGGTGCAGTGCTTCCCGCGTCCGCGGGAATGGTCCCGACGAGGTTCGCATCATCGTCGGCCACCTGGCGTGCTCCCCGCGTTCGCGGGGATGATCCCTTCGCGGCATTGATGCGCCGCTTGTTCGACTCATGCTCCCCGCACCCGCGGGGATGGTCCCCAGACCGAGTGGCTGATCGACGAGGAGATCGTCTGCTCCCCGCGCCTGCGGGGATGGTCCCGTGTGCTTTCTCATGGGAGAGGTTGCGGCCCGCTGCTCCCCGCGCACCCGCGGGGATGGCCCCGAGGGCGGCCTCGGCGCGCTCAGCCCGCCCGTCTGCTCCCCGCGCCTGCGGGGATGGTCCCGCCCAACCGACCACGGTGATCGGAGTCGAGTGCTGCTCCCCGCACCTGCGGGGATGGTCCCAAGCACCTGGCGTACGCCGACGGCGGTATCCGCTGCTCCCCGCACCCGCGGGGATGGTCCCGACCTCCCCGGCCAAACCCTGCCCGCCGTCGACTGCTCCCCGCACTCGCGGGGATGGTCCCGGCATCCGCATGTACAGCGAGCACGCCGACTTCTGCTCCCCGCACCCGCAGGGATGGTCCCGCCCGCCGCGGGGACGTGGAGCTCATCCTCTCTGCTCCCCGCGCCCGCGGGGATGGTCCCTTCGCGATGGCTGGCGACGACAACTTCGCGGGGTGCTCCCCGCGCCCGCAGGGATGGTCCCACGTACCGGTTGGGCCACTTCGGTCTGTTCCACTGCTCCCCGCCCCCGCGGGGATGGCCCCCGCTTCGGCGGCTTCATGTACAACCCGGATGCCTACTCCCCGCACCCGCGGGGATGGTCCCCAGTCGATCCGTGAAGTCGTCGACCAGGTCCTCTGCTCCCCGCACCCGCGGGGATGGCCCCTACCTCGTGCCGTACCCGTCGGTGTCCTCCTCCTGCTCCCCGCATCCGCGGGGATGGTCCCGTCGGTTACCGGTGCCTGGCCGGGGCCGAGGACTGCTCCCCGCACCCGCGGGGATGGTCCCGGCCCGGTCCGCAAGTGCCCGCCCTGCAAGTCCTGCGTCCCCGCGCCTGCGGGGATGGTCCCGCCTGTGCGTCGTATCCGGCCATCTGCACGGCCTACTCCCCGCACTCGCGGGAATGGTCCCGTCACCATCGAGAACAACGATCGTGTTCGTCACTGCTCCCCGCATCCGCAGGGATGGTCCCGACGTGGCTCGGGAGACCGAGGCTCATGTCCACTGCTCCCCGCCCCCGCGGGGATGGTCCCTTGTACGCTCGCCGTCCCACGCAGCGCTTGCCCTGCTCCCCACACCTGCGGGGATGGTCCCGCCACACGGTTCATGGTGGTCTGGGTCTGCTGCTGCTTCCCGCACCCGCGGGGATGGTCCCTTGACTGTGGGCCAGCCACAGAATCCGCCACTGGTGCTCCCTGCGTCCGCGGGGATGGTCCCCAGGCGTACGGCTCCTCAGCGCTGTCCGGGTGGTGCTCCCCGCACCCGCGGGAATGGTCCCGTGTCCGGCGTCGTCTCCGTCGGTACCGGCGAGTGCTCCCCACGCCCGCGGGGATGGTCCCAGGTCGCCGGGCTCGTGCACGTTGCCTTCAACGTGCTCCCCGCACCCGCAGGGATGGCCCCGAAGTCGAGTTCGCGGAGCAGGACTTCCAGGCCTGCTCCCCGCACCCGCGGGGATGGTCCCGCCTACCTCATCAACCCCGTCGACCTCGAGGACTGCTTCCCGCACCTGCGGGGATGGTCCCCGGCCGTTCTCGTAGTTGGCCAGCACGCTGCGCTGCTCCCCGCACCCGCGGGGATGGTCCCAGGTACCAGGGGAACCGGTGGCCGGCCTCGCCGCTGCCATCGGCGGCCGGCCGCTGGAGTCCGGGCAGAAGCCACCGGCCCGCAGCGACACCGGCGGCACGACGGCACCCCCGGCGCAACGGGCGCGCCGCACACCACCGCTGACCCGGTGGTCGCACTACGGCGACACGGGGCGGCCCACCCTGCTGCTCCCCCCGCTCAACTGCGACGAACGGGCGTGGACCCAGCAGATCCCGGCCCTGCTCCGGGAGGGACGTGCGATCCACGTCCCGGAGTATCCGGGGCACGGGGACGTCCCCTTCGACGAGGAGGGCTTCTCCTTCGAGGCGCTCGCAGACGAGGTGGCCGGCTTCCTGCGGGACACCGTTGGCGGCCCGGCCGACCTGGTCGGCTGGTCCCTCGGCGGTTGCGTCGCGACACTGACCGCCCTGCGGCACCCGGAGCACGTGGCCTCGCTGACACTCGTCAGCTGCGCGCCCCGCTACGGCGAGGACGCCTTCGAACGCACCCTGGAGTTGCGCGAGGAGCTGCGCGTACACGGCGGCCTGCTGGAGGCGGTGTTCGGCGAGGGCGGCAACCCGGCCGAGAAGTTCGGCGCGAACGCCTCCATGGACATCCTGCGCTGCTACTACACGGCCCTGACGGCCTTCGACGTCGTCGAGCGGCTCCCGGACATCACCGCGGACTGCCTGGTGGTCCGCGGACTCGACGACTGTGTCCTCGATACGGAGGCGGTCGCGCAGTACTCCAAGATCCCCGGCGCACGGGTGATCGAGTTCACGGACCACGGGCACTATGTGCCGCTCACCGCGGCACGCGACTTCAACGAGACGCTGACGGCGTTCTGGGCCGAGCGGGCCTGACCTCGCGACGGCTGCAGGACATCCGAGCAGCACAACCCCTCACGGAAATGGATCGGTTACCGGACATGCTGGTACGCGCGGACAAGGCGGCGGTCGTCCTCTTCGACATGCAGTTGGAGCTCATCCCGCTGCTGCTGGAGGGCACCCAGCTGCTGCACAACACCTGCTGGGTGGCGGAGGTGGCACGGGAGTTCGACCTGCCGCTGCTGCTGACCGAGCACAAGAAGCTGGGCGGACTCTCCCTGTCGCTGCACGAGGCGGCCGAGGGCGCGGCCCGGCTGGAGAAGGAGCACTTCGACTTCCTGCGTGAGGAGCCTCTCGCGCGGCATGTGGCGCAGACGGACCGGGAACAGTACGTGCTGGCCGGTGCGGAGACCCACGTCGTCGTCCTCCAGTCGGCGCTGAGCCTGCTGGAGCAGGGCAAGACGGTGTTCGTGCTCGCCGACACCGTCTCCGCGCGCAACCAGGCCGACCACGAGCTGGGCCTCGCCCACCTGCGACAGCTCGGGGTGCACCTGATCACGCGGGAGATGCTGTTCTTCGAACTGATCCGCAACTCCGAGGACCCCCGCTACCTCGAACTGGCCAAGAAGTACCTGGACGGCCGCTACATCCGCTAGCCGAGCGGCCCGCGCCTGCGACGGACACCCGTCGCCCGCTTTCCGGGCGGGCGACGGGGGTCCGTTCACGGGCTTTCAAGCAGGCCGGATCAGCTGCCCGTGCGACAGCTGAAGGAGCCTGTCGCGGTGCTGTTCGCGCAGGGCGCGGTCATGGGTGACGATCACGACCGGTCCCGTGAACCGCTCCACCGCTTGAAGGAGTTGTTCGACGAGCAGCAGGCTGAGGTGGTTGGTGGGTTCGTCGAGCAGCAGCAGATGCGGCCGCCGGGCGAAGAGCAGCGCGAGTTCCAGGCGCCGCCACTGGCCCACGGACAGCCGGTTCACCGGGGTGGCGAAGTCCGCGGGACGGAACAGACCGAACCTGGTCAGCTCGGCTGCGGCGTCCTCGGCGTGGACGGCGCGGCGGGCGGCGAAGGCGTCGAGCAGGCCACGCCGCTCCGCGCCGAAGTCGCTGTCCTGCGGCAGATATCCGATGCGCAGCCCCGGCGCGCGCTCCACCGCTCCGGCGTCCGGGGCGCGCTCGCCCGCCAGTACCGACAACAGCGTCGACTTGCCCGCGCCGTTCGGACCGCTGATCACGTACCGGCTGCCGCTCGCCAGCGTCAGCTCCGCCCGGTGCAGCACCTCCCCGACGGTCAGGCCGGTGGCCCGCAGCAGCACACCATCGGCGGGCTTCGGCACCTCGACGGTCTCTTCCGCGCCCTCGGGGGGAGCGAAGTCGAGGGGCTCCGGCGGGCGCGGCACCGCCTCGTCCAGGAGGCGGCGCAGCTGCAGCTGGGCGGCGCGCCCGGTACGGGCGACGGCCCGCTCGGCGCCGCTGCCGGCGGCGTCGTAGGACAGTTTGTCGTTGTCGGCCCTGCCGCTGAAGACGCGCCCGCTGGTGCGGGCCCGGTCGACCCGCCGCCGGGCCGCGGCCAGTTCCTTGCTCCACTGGTGGTAGCGCTGCCACCAGCGCTCCCGCGCCGCGGCGCGTTCGTCGAGGTAGTCCCGGTAGCCGCCGCCGTAGCGCACGGTCAGACCGCGCGGGCCGTCCAGGTCGACGATGGCGGTGACGGCCGCGTCGAGCAGCACCCGGTCGTGAGAGGCAATCAGGCACGGGCCTTCGTAGGCGGCGAGCCACCGCACGAGCCAGTCCACGGCCCGGTCGTCGAGGTGGTTCGTCGGCTCGTCGAGCAGCAGCCCGGCCGGTTCGTCGAGGACCAGGGCGGCCAGGGCGAGGCGGGCCCGCTCCCCTCCCGAGAGGCTGTGCACTCGGCGGGCCCGGTCGAAGCCGGCCAGGCCGAAGACGTCCAGGACCTCACCGATGCGGGCGCCGAGCTGCCAGCCGCCGCGACGGCCGAACTCCTCCTGGAGGCGGCCGTATTCGGCCAGTACGGCCGTGAGGTCGCCGGGTTCGGCCGACATGCGCTCCTCCGCGGCGCGCATTCGCGCGGACAGCTCCCCGAACTGGGCCGTGGCCCGCTCCAGTACGTCTTCGATGGTGAAGTCGGGGGCGAACTCGGGCTGTTGCGGCAGGAACCCGACGCGGCCGGTGACCGCGCGCACGACCTGGCCGTGCTGCGGTGCGAGGTCACCGGCGAGGACACGCAGCAGGGTGGACTTGCCGCGGCCGTTCTCGCCGATCAGACCGACCCGCTCGCCGTGGGAGACGGTGAGCGACACATCGCGCAGCACCGCGCGGTCTCCCAGAGTGCAGTGCAGGTTCTCGGCGAGGAGGTGTGCCGAGCGCCGGTCGGCGGCCAGGACGTCCTGCCCGCCGGCCGGTTGCGAGGAGGCGTCAGTCATCGCTGGGCGCCCCCGTCTCGTGCAGGCGGCCGTCGGCCATCCGCAGCCAGCGGTTCACCCCGATCTCCTTGATGAACCGTTCGTCGTGGCTGACCACGACGAACGCGCCCTGGTAGGAGTTGAGGGCGCCCTCCAGCTGTTCGACGCTGTCGAGGTCGAGGTTGTTGGTGGGCTCGTCGAGGAGCAGCAGCTGCGGCGCCGGCTCGGCACCGAGGACACAGGCCAGGGTGGCGCGCAGCCTCTCACCTCCCGACAGGGCCCCGACCGGGAGGTGGGCGGCGGGCCCGCGGAAGAGGAAGCGGGCCAGCAGGTTCATCCGCTCGGCCTCGGGCTTGAGCGGCGCGTGGTCGGCCAGGCACTGCGCGACGGTGCGGTCCAGCGGCAGGGTGTCCAGGCGCTGGGAGAGGTAGGCGATGCGCCCCTCGGCCCGCTTGAACTCTCCGCGCTCCGCCTCCAGCTCTCCGCTGATCAGCCGCAGCAGGGTGGACTTGCCGGCGCCGTTGCGGCCGGTCAGCGCGATCCGCTCCGGCCCTCGGATGGTGAGGTGGACCCCCTCGCCCGCGAAGAGCTCCCGCTCGCCGTAGCGGACGTTGATGCCCTCGCCGAGGAACACGGTGCGTCCCGCCGGGACCTGGGTGTCGGGCAGCTCCAGCGCGATGGTGCGGTCCTCGCGCAGCATCCGGCTCGCTTCGTCCAGCCTGGCCCTGGCGTCGGACAGCCGCTGGCCGTGCGTGTCGTTCGCTTTGCCCGCCGATTCCTGGGCGCGCCGTTTGAGGGTGCCCGCGGCCATTTTGGAGATGCTGCCCTTGCGGGCGGCCTTGGCCCCCACGCTCGCCCGGCGCGCGGCGCGCTCACGGGCCTGCTGCAACTCCCGTTTCTCCCGCTTGACCTGCTGCTCGGCGGTACGGATGTTCTTCTCGGCCGTCTCCTGCTCGGCGCGTACGGCCTCTTCGTAGTCGGTGTAGTTGCCGCCGTACAGCCGCATGTCGCCCGATTCGAGCTCGGCGATGGTGTCCATGCCCTCGAGCAGCGCCCGGTCGTGGCTGACCACCAGCAGGCAGCCGCTGAAGCTGTCCAGTACCTGGTAGAGCTTGCGGCGGGCGTCCAGGTCGAGGTTGTTGGTGGGTTCGTCCAGGAGCAACACGTCGGGCTGCCTGATCAGCTGGGTCGCCAGGCCCAGGGAGACGACCTGGCCGCCGCTGAGGGTGGTGAGCCGCTGGGTCAGCTCGACGCCGCCGAGCCCCAGGCGGTCGAAATGGACCCGGCTGCGCTCCTCGATGTCCCAGTCGTTGCCGACCGTGGTGAAGTGCTCCTCGCTCACGTCCCCGGAGGCGATGGCGTCCAGCGCCTCGACGACGTCGGCGATGCCGAGCACCTCGGCCACGGTCATCTCGCCGGTCAGGGGCAGGCTCTGGGGAAGGTAGCCGAGCAGGCCCTCGACCCGCACGCTCCCGCTGCTAGGACGCAGTTCGCCCGCGATCAGCTTGAGCAGGGTGGACTTGCCCGCACCGTTGGGCGCGACCAGGCCGGTGCGGCCGTCCCCCACGGACCAGGACAGGTCTTTGAACACCGACGTGCCGTCGGGCCAGGAGAAGGAGAGATTCGAGCAGACGATGCTGGCGTCGGACATGTACGCAGGCCTCGCAGATGATGCAGGCGCGCCAAGGCGCCCATGGATGGGAGGGGGGCACAGCGCGTGGGGGCACGGCCACGACGCCGCGCACTGTCGAGTGCACAGCGGTGGCAGCCGACATCCCGGGGGAATCACCCGGTGATGTCGTCGTCACCCGCGATCACCACGGCTACCTCTCCTTCGTGTACACCATCCGCAACTCCACCGTACCAGAGTGGGCTGTTGATGCCAGGTGCGCCCGGCCGGGGACCGGGTGGCCCCAGCGTGCCACGGACGCGCCCCCTTCCACCGGACGGCCGTAGCCCAGGGTCCCTTGCATGATCGAGGTCTGT
>NZ_PPFB01000004.1 GCF_002899455.1 Streptomyces sp. DH-12
CCAGGTGTCCACGATCAAGGGGAAGCTTCACCACTTCCCGACGCCCCATCAGACAGTCACGCACCCAACAACGTGACAACGCCCCTCCAGGCCACCAACCGCACCGACCAGCAGGACCCCCGCTGGAAGCGGCTCTACGCCACCCGGTCCAGCATCGAAGGAACCATCTGCGAACTCGTCAACGCCCACCGAGCCCACCGCAGCCGCTACCACGGCCACCGAAAGACCCACATCCAACACGTTCTGACCGGCATCGCCATCAACATCGAACGCCTCGCCTCACGAGCACATCACCGCCCCAGAGGTCTCACGGCGTTCCAGCTCTACCCCGACTCGCGCGACCTGACCTGGGAATGCTGGTGGCGACAAGGCAAATGAGCTCAATCCTCAAGATTCCCGACAGAGTCGCTCAGGATATGCGTACGGGCGCTTACAGTGCGCGACCATCGGGGAGCGGGTCGCGTTCCGGGCCGCGCGATGCGCGCCGACTCGCGGCGCGTCAACTCGTGGCGCGCCGAGGGGAATTGCAGGATCTTCAGGTTGTTGGCGTGTTAATGTGATCACGCCGAGTCGATAAATGTGCGACTCTGATGGAGGGTGCGCCCGAGGGTATGTGTGGACCAACACCTTTTGACGGCGTTCTACGGGGTCGGACCACTCGCACTCAACCTTCTGGGAATCACATGTGTGAAATGGGGAAAATTGAAGTCTTCTCGCTTTCGTAAGATCACCGCTGCAGCCGGTGTCACCGCGGCTGCCGTGATGATGTCCATCGCCGGTACATCGAGCGCGTCGGCCGTGGTCATTCACAAGGAAGAAATCCTTACCGCCGAGGTGTGCGTCATCCGTGGCAACGGAATGGTCGCCAATGGGACCGCCATCGGGTTCACCTGCAACCCGAAGCGCGAGCCGGTCTGGGTTCTGACCTGGTGGTAGGGCGCGTCGGAAGCGGGCTGTCCGTCCGGCAGGGAAGAATCAGGGGGCGCGCCTGACGCGGCTGCATTTCCTTCAGCCGTGGTGAACGGTCCATCGACTCGGTCGGTGGACCGTTTCACTGAGCCTCCGCCAACCTGAAGACGCAGGCAGAAGGGCTGGTGTGACCGGTTCGCGGAGTGCTCGCGCTGGTATTGATTCGAAACGGTTCGGGTTCTGGGTCGTTGGTGGTGTGTGAGCGATCTGGTGGGGGACGCGCGGCATCTGTCGCCGTCGGCGCGGGAGGCCCTGCGGTTGCGGGCAGTGGCCGCGTTGGTGGCGGGGCGGGACCGTGAGGACGTCGCGGCGGTGTTCGGGGTGTCGCTGAAGGCGGTGGACGGCTGGTGGGCGAAGTGGCAGGCCGGTGGCCGGGAGTCGTTGGTCATGCGGCCGCGGGGCAAGCCGGTGGGTGTGCATCAGGTGCTGGACGAGGCCGAGCAGGCCGCCGTGCGGCAGGCCGTCCTGGATCATCGGCCCTGTGACGTGGGGCTGAGCGGGCAGTTGTGGACGCGGCGGCTGGTGGGTGAGCTGATCGCGAAGCTGTACCGGGTGCGGCTGACCGAGCCGGGGGTGGGCAAGTACCTCAAGCGGTGGGGACTGTCGTTCCAGCGGCCGGACAAGCGGGCCGTCGAGCAGGACCCGCAGGCTGTCCGGCGCTGACACGAGGAGACCTGGCCGAAGATTTGTGCGCGGGCGAAGAAGGACGGCGGCGAGATCCTCTTCGCCGACCAGGTCGGCATCCGCTCCGACCAGGTCACCGGCCGTACCTGGGGTGAGAAGGGCAGGACGCCCGTGGTGCGGCGGAGCGGGAACCGGTTCTCGGTGAACGCCATGTCGGCGATCAGCACCAGGGGCCGGATGCACTTCATGGTCTTCGCCGAGCACTTCACCGCCGAGGTGATGTGCCGCTTCCTGGACCGGCTCGCCGGCCACTTCGACCACAAGGTCCATCTCGTGGTCGACGGGCACTCCGCCCACCGCTCCAGGAAGGTTCGCGCCTGGCTCGCCGCCCACCCCGACGACGTCGAACTGCACTTCTTGCCGCCGTACTCGCCCGAGCTCAACCCTGATGAACTGGTCAACGCCGACCTCAAGCACAGCTTGCCCAAGCAGCACCGGGCCCGCGATCAAACCGAACTCGCCGCCGAGACGCGCCGATTCTTCCGCAGACGCCAGCGGCAACCGCACATCGTCCGCGGCTACTTCGGCGGCCCCACCGTCCGTTACACCCTGGACGAGAACCCTATGAGTTTCTGATCAATAGGCCCCCTCGAGGACTCAGAGGGTGTCTCACGTGGTGTGAGGTGGATGCGGCATGATGTTTTGCCATGGGTGTTGGTTTGTCGCAGCGGTTGGTTCCTGACGAACTCTGGTCGCTGGTCGCACCGTTGCTGCCTTCGTTCGCTTCCCGTCCGCAGGGAGGCGGTACGGCTCCGGTTGATGAGCGGGCGGTGTTCACGGCTGTGGTGTACGTGCTGACCAGCGGCTGTGCCTGGCGGCACCTGCCGGAGACGTTCGGCGTCTCGCCGGCCACCGCGCACCGCCGGTTCTCCGCATGGGCCAGGGACGGGCTGTGGCGGCGGCTGCACCAGGCCGTTCTGGACGAACTCGGCGCCCGTGGCGAGGTGGACTGGACCTCGGCGATCGTGGACGCGGCCTCCGTCCGCGCGAAAAGGGGGGATCGCTGACCGGGCGCAATCCGGTCGACCGGGGCAAGAAAGGCAGCAAGCTCCATGTCCTGGCCGACGCCCAGGGCCTCCCTCTCACCCTTGGCGTCTCAGGGGCGAACGTTCATGACAGCCAGGCGCTCCTGCCGCTGGTGCTGGGCATCCCCGCCATCCGCTCCCGGCGCGGCCCCCGCAGACGTCGGCCCGGCAGGCTCCGCGCCGACAAGGCGTACCACTCCGCCGAGAGGCTGAAGTGGCTGCGCGAGCGGGACATCGTCCCGCGCATCGCCCGACCCGGCATCGAGTCCAGCGAGCGTCTCGGCCGGCACCGCTGGAAGATCGAACGGTCGATCTCGTGGCTTTTCGGCTACCGCCGCCTGACCGTCCGATACGAGCGAAAGGGCAGCCACTTCCTGGCCTTCCTCGGACTCGCGGCGACCCTGACCTGCTACAAGAAGCTCGCAAAACTCACCACGTGAGACACCCTCTAAGACCGTGTCCTACGTGGTGAGGCGGACAAGTCGCTTGTAGCAGCAGAGGGCGGCTGCGAGGCCGAGAAAGGCCAGGTAGTTGCGGGGGTCGCGTTCGTAGCGGGGGCTGAGCCGGCGGTAGCCGGACAGCCACGACATGGTGCGCTCGATGACCCAGCGGCGGCGGCCCAATCGTTCGCTGGACTCGATGCCTTTGCGCGCGATGCGCACGCCGATACGCTTGCCAGGTAACCATTTCCGCAGGTCGGCACGGTCGTAGGTTGGCCAGCCGTGGCCCGAGGGTGAGGGCGGGGCTGTCCGTGCCCGACGAACTCGCTCCTTAACACGGGCGACGGCTGTACAGAGGGATTCGTGCACATGGCGTCGCGGCTGTCGGAGGCCGTGGGCCGTGTTCGCGCCGCCCGGGCGGCGCGAACACGGCCGAGGTCAGGGCCTGTCGATCAGTTTCCGTATCTCCGGAGGGAGCTTGTTGCCCGAGTAGGCAGCCACGAAGGTAGCGTCGTCGGGGCTGTCACCGACGGCGACGGCTATGTCGGGTGAGATGCCGTCCACCGCGTAGGCGGTCGTCGTCTCGCCGGATTCCTCAGTTTTTTCCTGGTCTCCGGTGTCCTGACACGGCGGAATGGTGGCAGACCCGAGCTTCTCCCCCGCCGTGTATTCCACGTTCGCGACGTCCCGGTACGTGCGGTCCTGATAGAGGACTCGGTAGGCGCAGGATTCCGCCTGCTCGCCTCCGTCACTGCTGCTCTCCGATGTGCAGGCCACAGCCAGCATCATCATGGCTGCCACGAGAGACACTCGCGTGGTTCGCCCCGACCGGCTCATTGTGTTCCTCCTAGTAGATGCTACGGAGGGCCAGGACGTCTCCTTTGCCGAGGGTCCTGGCGATCGTCTTGCATGTGAACGAGTTCGTGTACATGGTGAGGTTCGAATGTCCTGAGCCCACGTGTCCCAGCCCGAAGACGTGTCCGGCCTCATGAGTACCGACGGAGCGGATGTCGTATTTGTTCGAGCAGCTGCTGGTCGGCTTGTTCGTGAAGTCGTAGTCGTGGGTGTTGAAACGGACGTCGGCCTCACGCAGATCATTCTTGACCCCGGGCATGGCCCAGGTGTACGAGCAGGTCGACGCGACGACACCGCTCTTGAGGTCGCCCCCATCCCACACGCTCAGCTCGTCCCGGCCGGTGCACCGGTTGCTGCTGTTGATGCTCGCCTCACGGCTCGTGTTGGCCAGGTAGTTCTCCTTGGCGCCCACTGAGTCGCTGTACCCGCAGTTGTTGTGACTGTTCGTGATGTTGTTGATCGCATCCATGAACGCCCATTTGGCGTCGTCTCGGGACAGTCCGCCGGGCATCCCCCCGTCGCCGACGTACCAGTTGTAGGTGCCGTACTCCTTTTGGTCGTTCGTCGAGTACGCGCCGTCGCTGCATGCCGAAGGAGCAGCGGCAGCGTCGACATCGGCAGCTTCGGCGCCCTCCGCGGTGTCGATGGGGTCGACCACGGTGTCCGGCTCAGCAGGCACGTGGGTCGCCGGGTCGGGGTTTGCGGAGCCGGGGCGGTCATAACCGTCCGTCGAGGCGTCGACCGCAGTGTCCTCGAGGCCGTAGGAGACCTTGCCGTCGGTGCCGACCTGCAACGTGAACCCGTGCGACTCACCGTCCGTAGTCAGAGTGTCGATAGTGACGGCCATACCGGGTTCGGGCACCGTCACCCCTGTGCCGTCATGGGTCACCACACGGCCGACTGCATCGCACAGGATCACGGACGAGCCGGCCGGCAGGTCGTAGATGGTCAGTTCGCCTTCTTCGAGCTCGCAGACGTCCGGTCCTGATACGGCCGCGTTCGCCGCGCTGCCCACGCTCGAAAGCGATGCCGCGAGAGCGAACGCCAAGATCGTTTTGCTTATGACTCCCGGGTTACGCCGAGCCACTCTCCACCCCCTGGTTGTGTCCCGCGCTGAGCGGAACATGATCAAAGTCTTAGGAGAGTAGCCATAAGATCATCACTCTTTCTTCTCATATTCGGCCGATGGGGCCGACGTGCGGATCTACCTGCTCCGGGCTCGCAGAAACGGTTCGCGCTGGTCGCAGCCATGAGCTTGTGGCTTGCGACGGGACTTCCCTCGCGCCGAGAGCGGTGAGCACGACGGACCCGCTCAGCCGTGATGGGTTCCGCTTTCCGGCAACACCACTTCCGGTCTCCCGACATGGTCGGGAGTACCGAGATTCCGGATCTGGGAAGTTGAGGTGTTTCAACAGGGTCAGTAGTGAATGGCCTGTTACATCCTCGGTGGGCGGCGCCAGCGGCGTTTGGACGCGTCGTGGGCCGGTCGGTGCAGGCGCGGGACATGATTTCGTCACTGATCGGCCGGAGCAGGATCGGAGGTGCCCGGCTGGACGGAGTAGGTCTCGTCGGCGACGACGAGACCCGCGGGACGGGCAATGGATTCGCGGCGCTGGGTGATCGACACCAGGGCGTCCTCCTCGAACTGGCCGACCTCGCCGCGAGTCCGACGGCGATGACGACCTGGCCGGCACCGATCAGAGCCGTGAGTTCGACAGCGGCGGCCATCTTGGTACGGATCCGGGCGACCCGCTTGCAGCGGCTTCGATCAGCCACGACGCGGAGCCGGGCCCTAGTAGTGCTTCGTTACGTTGGGTGATCTCGGCTGATGGTGGGCAGCCTCCCAGGGTGAAGCTGGGGGAGGTGGAACGGCTCCGGGGTGAGTTGGCGGAGTTCGTTGCCGATGTGTTCGGGTCGCTGCCGCGGCGGGATCAGCGGCGGTGGGGCGAGTGTTATCTGCGGGGCCTGATGCTCGACGGCCGGCGCAAGTCGATCCAGCCGATGGCCGAGCGGCTGCCGGACGGGAACATGCAGGCTCTGCAGCAGTTCGTGAACCAGTCGCCGTGGGATCCGCTGCCGGTCAGGCAGCGGATCGCCGAGCGGCTGTCCGAGGTGATCGGGCCCGAGGTGTGGGTGGTCGACGATGTGTCGTTCCCCAAGTGCGGCACCGCGTCGGTGGGGGTGACCCGGCAGTACTGCGGAGCGGTCGGCAAGCGGGCGAACTGCCAGGTCGCGGTCAGTGTCCATGCCGCCACCGACACCGCGTCGTGTCCGCTGAACTGGGAGTTGTATCTGCCACGCGAGTGGACGGATGCACCGCAGCGGTGCCGCAGGGCAGGAGTGCCCGACGAGGTGGTGCACCAGGAGAAGTGGCGCCTGGCGCTCGGCCTGCTCGACACGCTCGACGAGTGGCAGCTGAAGGCTCCGGTCGTGGTCGCCGATGCCGGCTACGGCGTCAGCACCCCGTTCCGGCTCGGTCTTCAACAGCGCGGGCTGTCCTATGTGCTCGCGCTGACCGGGAAGGAAGTCGCCCACCCGGAGAATGCCGAGCCGTACCAGCCCGCTTACAGCGGGCTCGGCCCGCCGACGCTGCCCCGCTACCGCACTCCACCACGAGCCGTCTCGGTCCTCGCGGCCGAAGCCGGTGTCGGCCGGTTCGCCGAGGTGACCTGGCGTCAGGGCAGCAAAGGCGCGATGATCTCCCGGTTCGCGGTCCTGACGGTGCGGCCCGCGGGTAAGCAGTCCCTGGCCGCGGCCCAGGAGGCGGGCGGCGGCCGCAACCGATGGGACGGCGTCCTGCCCACCCAGACCCTGCTGGTTGAGTGGCCGGACGGCCAGGACGCTCCGACCGGCTACTGGATGTCGAACCTGCCCGCTTCGACCCCGGTCGCCGACCTGGTGCGATGGGCGAAGATGCGCTGGCGGATCGAACACGACTACCGCGAACTCAAGCACGGCCTGGGCCTGGACCACTTCGAGGGCCGCACCTGGCGCGGCTGGCACCACCACGTCACCCTCGTCACCGCCGCCCAGGCATTCCTCACCCTCCGGCGGCTCGACCCAAAAGCCCACACACCGGCCTGACCCTCTACCAGGTCCTTGACGTTCTTCAAGACCTGCTGAGGTGCTGGACCGGTGCCTGCGCCACCTGCGGCCGCCCTCTGCCCAGCCCACGAACCCGCCACAGACAGCCCAGAACCTAACGAAGCACTACTAGGGCGTGTCTCTTTGATGGGTTGATCAGTTGATCGGATGTGTGTGTCCGATTAGTGATCACTGATGCCATGTGGGACCGGATCGAGCCGCTGATGCCGACCGATCCGGTCCGCGGCCGGCGATGGGCCGACCACCGCCGCACCCTTGAGGCCATCGCGTGGAAGTACCGCACCAACTCGCCCTGGCGGGACCTGCCCGACGAGCTCGGCCCGTTCCAGACCGCCCACAAACGCCTGATCAGATGGGCCGTCGATGGCACCTGGGAGAGGATCCTTGCCGCCGTCCTGTCGGCGGCGGATGCTGACGACGACATCGACTGGACGGTGTCGGTGGACTCCACCGTCGTGCGGGCTCACCAGCATGCGGCCGGAGCACGCAAAAAGGGGCGGTCCGTCCCGGCGAGCCCGCCGATCACGCACTCGGACGCTCCCGCGGCGGACTGACCACCAAGGTCCACCTGGCCGCGGACGGCGGTGCACGGCCGCTGGCCTTCACCGTCACCGCAGGCCAGGCCGGTGACGCACCCGCTTTCGGAAGACGGACAGCGGCCTACGCCGTCAGCAACGACAGCGTCTGGTTGGCTGATGCCAGCTCCGTGGGAGATCGAACCGTGCCGCTGATCCTGTTGGGCAGTAGAGTGCAACAGTGCGCCATACCGAGCCCATGCTGCTGCACGCCTTCGACGCATCTCAGTTGACTGAGTCTCAATGTGGCTTGTTGGGAAGGGTTCTGCACGCTCTTGACCCCCAGGCGCTGGCAGGGGAGCACGCCTCGGCCTCGAACAGTGCCCTGCTGGCGCTGACCAGGGCACGCGCCGGTCTGGCAGGCAGCGCTGCGGACGGCCAGCCGCAGCCCGAGCTGCTGCAGCGCGTGATCCGGTCGGCTCTGGCCTGTGCGAGACAGGCCGAGGGGGCTTTCCAGCACGGCGGCGGGCACACCCTGTTCCAGCAGGCTGAGACGTTTCTGACGGCTGCCGATACAGACCTGACCGCGCATCTTCGGACCCGTCGGCGTCCATTGGCGCCCCTGCCCTCGGCCGGACATCTGGCCGCAGGGCTTGACGCTCTCTTCCCGTCCCTGGTCACGGCAGTGCAGGACTGGGTAGTACGGCTGTGGTCACAACCGCCAGCCGACTACACACTGCAGGACACGATGCAGGGCGAACTGGCAGTGCTGCTTGCCCTCCAGGGACGTGACGAGGAACGTCTGGCCATCGACCTGCAGTCGTTGCTCATGCAGGGCCCCGTGCATGTCCAGCAGATCATGGACGTGCTCTGGCCAGCCCCCCAGAAACGAGTCCTCACGCTTCTTGTCCAGGGAGCCAGAAAGCTGATGAACCTGGAAGATTTACTTCCGGGCAGTCGCCAATGGGGGCTTGTCGACCATCAGCCCGTCGGGGACAGCAGCGCACCGCAGACAGTGACAGACTTCGCACGCTGGGTGGGACCGCTGGGCAGCCACGCGCTGATCGTCCAGTTTCCTGTCACGGCAGCCGACATCCTCAGCTCCGTCGTCCTGGGGCGCCGCGAACTCAGCCAGGCTCTCGACCAGTACGCAGCAGGAGAGCGTCTCGTCGAGTTGCGCATCGCGGAGCCCTGGATGATCCGCACCGCGAACGGCAAGTCCCAACGGGGCACTTCCACTACGCCAACGGCCAAGCACGTCTACCCGCTCACAAAGCATCAGCCGCACGAGTTGCTGCCCGCCATGCGCGCGGTAAGCCTTGCGCGCCGCGTTGACGCCCCGATGACAAGCGCGGCCCTGTCCTGGAGCGCCCTGGAGTCCACCGGACTCACACCCAAGCAGGCGGGCCCTCTGGCGAAGGCCTGCGCGCTGCAGACTCTCCGCCAGCAGATCATCTCCCTGCATCCCCTGCTGGTCATGGGCGCCAGGGCTCGCCTCAACCAGCATCAGATCAGAGTCCAGGCGGCTCGCGGGCAATTGAAGCGGCACGAGCGCGCTGTTCACGACAGCAGCCAGTCCGATTCTGCGGCAGCCCTGGCTGCTGCCGCACAACATCGGCAACTGGCCTCACAGGCCGCAGCGATACTAGCTCAGGAGGAGACTGCCCACCTGGAAGCAAAGCAGAACGTGAGGGCTTGGGAAGACGCCCTGCGCCAACATGTCCCCACTCCGCCACAGCAGGAGGACTACCTCCTCGACATCGGCTGTTGGCTACAGATGCTGACACCACCGCGCGCCAACGACCCTGCTCAGCTGCGCGCGGCCCGGGACGCCGTCGACTCGCTCAGTGCGTTCACTGGCGGTCACAGTGCTACACGGCTGCGTCTGTGGCGAGTGCGCCTGGCCGACCCGTCCGCGCTCGCCCAATACATGCAACACCAACAGGAGGTCTACGAGGCGACCCTCCACTGGCTCTACGTTACACGGAACCTGGCATTCCACCGCGGACAGTTCTCCGGTCCCGCAGACGTGATGTCCGCCCATGCCGGGCGAGCGCTGGTCGACATGACCCTGGAGTTCCTCGGGAATTGGCGCGTACTGGAACACGCCGCCGGCAACGCCCCCCTCCCGGCAACCGAGGTCTACAAAACGTTGGCAACCCGCTACGACCAGCTGATCAGCCGACTCACCACACCAGGGGCAACCAGCCACCAGCTACGCGTCGATCACATCACCGGGCCCGACGAAACCTGGTGGATCTGAACACGGCAGCACTGCGGCCCAGCGCTTGCAAAGACGGTCCGCGCCCGCCTCCTATGCGAACACGCCACACAACGCCACCCTACGCACCCCACACGGACACTCTCACTCCCCCTCACCCCGATCGCCGAGCTCCAGTGACTTGCTACGGCAGTCTCAGTAGCTGTTGTCGTTCCGGTCTTGAGAGGCGGGCGTCGAACGGGAGTCTCGATCGGGTGATCGCGGCGGGCTGCGGGCATGAAGGCAGGGCCTCTTGGTAGCTCGGGGTTGCGAAGCCGACCGAGATCCAGGAGACCCTGTTGCCGCAGTTTTACGTGCTCACGCCGGTGGAGTTCAACTCGGCTGCACCATCGTGTGATTGCCTCGCCCACCGGATCGGGAATGCGGTCGATCACCCGGAGCGTGTTCGGCGGTATCCCTCGGACATGACGGACGCGGAGTGGGCCGTGGTCCGGCCGCTGCTGCCGGTGCCGGGCTGGCTGCGTGGCCGGGGCGGGCAGCCGGAGGCGTACTGCCACCGGCAGATATTGGACGCCGTCCGCTACCTGGTGGACAACGGCATCAAATGGCGTGCAATGCCGGCCGACTCCCCGCCGTGGGACCGGGTCTACGCGTTCTTCCGCCGATGGCGCGAGAACGCCCTGGCCAGGGAGTTCCACGACCGGCTGCGCGGCCGAGTCCGCCTGGAGACGGGGCGGGATGCGGAGCCGACGGCCGGGGTGATCGACTCGCAGTCGGTCAAGGCGGACGCCGTGGTGGGTGCCGACAGCCGCGGCTTCGACGGCGGGAAGCTGATCAACGGACGCAAGCGGCACGTCGTCGTCGACACCCTCGGCCTGCTGCTGGGTGTGATGGTCACCGCAGCGGACATCGGTGACCGCGCCGCCGCGAAGGTGCTGCTCGAGCGAGTGGCCGACGCTCACCACCGGCTGGAACTCGTCTGGGCCGACGGCGGTTACACCGGCAGCCTCGTCGAACACTGCCTGGCCGCGCTCGCTCTGGTCCTGGCGATCGTCAAGCGCAGCGACGACACACGCGGTTTCGTGGTGCTGCCCAAGCGGTGGATCGTCGAGCGGCTCTTCGCCCACCTGATGCGAAGCCGCCGCCTGGCGCGCGACTTCGAACGCCGCACGACCAGCGCCGAGGCGATGATCTACTGGTCGATGACCATGGTCATGACCCGCCGTCTGGCCCGCTCACGCTCCGCGCGAGCGTGAACCGGCCCGGTGCCGGCTCGGCCAGCCAGCCCCGCGAGACCAGGCGTTTCGCCTTCGACCGCAGCGCCTCCACCCTGGCCGGCACCACGTCCATGCCGAACAGGACGGTCATCTCCTGGCAGGTCAGCGGGCCCTGGCCGAGACGGACCCGATCCGCGAGCGCGGCCAGGATGCGCTGGTAGTCCGCCGACAGTGCCGTCCGGGCCAGCCCTTCGCGCCATACCGGAACCTGCGACTTCGCCTTCGCCGCCACGGGCGCCGACGCCTGCACCCCTGCTTCCAGCCCGGCACGGCCCGGTTGCTCGGCGGCCACCGCGTCGGCTGAATCGCCGCCCGGCGCGGACAGCACCGCACCAACGCGCTCGCGGGCGATCGTCCACTTCAGCCATTCCTGCTCGGCCGTTGCAAGCTCGGCCTGGATGCGGTCGGCCTCCTCGCGCAGCCCGTCCACACGACGACGGGCGGCAAGCTCGTGCTGTTCCAGCAGTCCGACAACCGACGGCATCCGCAACCTCCACGGGAGCGACGAAACGATGGTCCATCACTCCCACACCGACGCCGCACCTATCCCTGACCAGCGAAAACGCAGTCGTCAGACTCGGAAAGACAACAGCCTCTCAGCCGACTTGCAGGACCACTGGTCAAACGACACAGAAGTACGGGCCCTGTTGCCATGTCACTGTCAAAGGGTGCCGTTCGGGTTCTGCACCGGCGAGAGGATGCGGGCAGCGGGCGAGCTCCTGCCGGAGAACTGCCGCTGCCTCGTCCTTGACACCTCCCTCACCTTCATCGATTTCCAGCGGCATCACCGCTTTGCCAGCGCATGCACTATCTGCGGCTGGACAACATCTTCCGCATCACCGCGACCCTGCACGAAGCCGTCACGCAGGCGCACACGCTCAGCTTCCTACCCCGCCCGAGCACACTGCAGAGCGAGGCAGAGCACACCTGATCCGGCCGACGCCGCATCGCTGCAGGTGCAGTGCTGGTCAGGTCTGCGGGAGTACCGCAGTACATGAGGCTGTTGGACGCAGTACGTGATGCCGACCGGACGGTGACTAAGCAGGCGGTTTCCCGCCGGAGGCCGAGCTCCGCGACTCCCGTAAGTGGAGCGTGGAGGGCTGCCGCCGCCTGCACAACGGCCGATTGTGTATCCGCCCGCCGCGGATGCGGCAGGACAGGGCCTGGCCACGAGACGGTTTCCCGGCCGGAAGACGCGCAACGTCTGGTCTCCTGCCTCCAGGCACGGGAAACCAGACGTTCGCGCTGAGGGCGGCCACCGTGCGGCGGCGGGGCCAGCTCGACGGAGCCAGCCGGGGCGCGGCGGAGGCGGGCCATTGTGCGCACGAAAGTGGATCTTGGGCTGTGGATGATCACGGTTCATAGGTCGGGGAGATCTCACAGACGAGCAGTGGGCGGTGCTGGAGCCGTTGTTGCCGAGGGGAGCCAGAGCAGGGCGACCGCCGGTCTGGGCTCGGCGGCAGTTGATCGACGGCATACGGTTCCGTGTCCGGACCGGCGTTCCGTGGCGGGACGTCCCTGCCGAGTACGGACCGTGGAGCCGGGTCTATGACCTCTTCCGCCGGTGGCAGCGAAACGGTACCTGGCAGCGGATCATTACCCGGCTCCAGTCCCTGGCCGACGCGAGGGGGGCGATCACATGGGACCTGAGCGTCGACTCCACGGTCTGCCGCGCGCATCAGCATGCGGCTGGAGCTCGCAAGCACGGCGACCTTCAGAAGGAACCGCCGGGCGGCATCTTAAAGGAGCCTGGCGACCATGGGCTGGGGAGGTCGCGCGGCGGGTTCACTACCAAGCTTCACCTGGCAGTGGAGCAGGGGCAGAAGCCTATGTCGATCGTGGTGACCGCTGGGCAGCGCGGGACTCGCCGCAGTTCGAAGTTGTTCTGGAGAGGGTCCGCGTGCCCCGTGTCGGACCGGGTCGGCCGCGGGTCCGCCCTGATCGGGTGCGGGCGGACCGGGCCTACGCCTCCCGCAAGAACCGCGCCTACCTGCGTCACCGCGGGATTCGCTGCACCATCCCCGACAAGGCCGACCAGGCGCGGAACCGGCGGAAGCTCGGCTCCCGCGGCGGTCGACCACCGAAGTTCGATAAGGCTGACTACCGTGAGCGTCATGCGGTCGAGTGCGGGATCAACCGCCTCAAGAGACACCGTGCTGTCGCCACGCGGCACGACAAGCTCGCTGTTCGCTACGAGGCGACCGTGCTGATCGCAACTCTCAACGAGTGGCTCTGACCGGGGTGGCATTCCCGTCCTCGGTCACCAGTCCCGGCCGGCGGTCAGCTCCTCCGCATCCGCGTCCGTGAACTCGTATGCCGATGCGACGAAACAGAACTCGTCACAGATCCACTCGCGAGCGACCGTCTCGATCCCGCTCCCGGCCGCCATGAACTCCCTGTCCAGTAGGTTGAACTCCTCGGTCGCAGCCTGGGTGAGCGCATACAGGGCCTCCAGATCCGACGGCCGTTCGGCCTCGATGCGCTCGCACAGACTCAGCAGAATTCCCCTGCCCCGTTCGACGATGCGATCAGGGAAGTACGAGTCGTCGAACATCTCCCGCAGGAACGCGTGTCCCCATACCTGCTGGTTTGTGATCGACACGGTAGTTTCCTCTCCACGACGAGCTGACTCGCCGATCATGCACAGCACCGCTGACATCGACGCCACCCCTCTGGCGCCGGACCACGTGCGACCAGGACTTTCACAACACGCCCTAGCTTGATCTTTAACGTCCGGCGTCGAATGGCGTCTCGAACTTGATCACTCGGTTCGGTATCCGGCGGACGCAGAAGCGGCCTTCGTCTGAACATGTGCTCCGACCAAGGAACACACACGTCCAGCACGAAGGCCGCAAGGATGAGTCTGCTGCAACGCGACACCCGGCAAGAGGAATTGGCGCAACTGTCACGCTTCCGGGGCGAGTTCTACTCCTGTCTCACCGCTCGTTCGGATGCGTTGTTCGAGCTGGCCGACGCCGTCCTGTGCGGTGACGGGCCGGTCAGGTCGCTGGCCGAGCTGTCATTGGTGGGCGAACACCGTCGCGGTCACGGCGGACTTTACGCGGCGGTGGCCCGCGGCCAAGTGGATACGGACCGGCTGCGGCAGGCCCTGACCGCGGTGCCCCTGCCGCGGGCCGCTGATGGCCGGCTGGTCCTGGCTGTCGACATCACCTGTTGGCTGCGGCCCAATGCTCACACCTCACCGCAACGGATCCTGTGCCACACCTACGGACGCGGCAAGGACCAGCACATCCCCGTTCCCGGCTGGCCGTACTCCATCGTCTGCGCGCTCGAGCCCGGCCGCAGTTCATGGACCGCGCCGCTGGACGCGCTTCGGCTGGCACCCGGGGACGACACTGCCACAGTCACCGCCCGCCAACTGCGCGAACTGGTTGAGCGACTGATCAGGGCGGGTCAGTGGCAGACGGGCGACCCGGACATCCTCATCGTCGCGGACGCCGGCTACGACGCACCCCGCCTGGCCTTCCTCCTGCGAGATCTGCCCGTGCAGGTGCTGGCCCGGATGCGTTCGGACCGGGTCCTGCGCAGGCCTGTTCCGCCTCGTCGGCCGGGCACGATGGGCCGCCCGCCCCGGCACGGCGGCGAGTTCGTCTTCGGCCAGCCCGACACCTGGGGCACCCCGGACACCCAGACCGTCACCGACACCCGCCTCTACGGCACCGCCCTGGCCCGCTCCTGGAACCGGCTGCATCCCAAGCTGACCCACCGCTCCTCCTGGGCCATGGCCGACGGCACCCTCCCCATCATCGAGGGGACGGTGATCCGCCTGGACATCGACCACCTGCCCAGCGGAGCCACCCCCAAGCCGGTCTGGCTGTGGTGGTCGGGCACCGACGCCACCGAAGCCGACGCCGACCGCCTCTGGCAGTCCTACCTGCGACGCTTCGACATCGAGCACACCTTCCGCCTGTTCAAGCAGACCCTGGGCTGGACCACACCGAAGATCCGCACCCCCGAAGCGGCCGACCGCTGGACCTGGCTGATCCTCGCCGCCTACACCCAACTGCGGCTCGCCCGGCCGCTGGCAGCCGACCGGCGCCGCCCCTGGGAGAAACCCAGCCCGCCGGACAGACTCACCCCCGCCCGTGTCCGCCGGGACTTCCGACACATCCGCCCGACGACCGCCTGCCCGGCCCAGGCACCGAAACCCTCCCGGCCCGGTCCTGGACGACCACCGGGCCGCAAGAACACCCAGCCCACACCCCGCCACGACGTGCACACACCCCGCAAAGCACAGCCGACGCAACGACGAACAAAGAAGTCAACGACCCCACGGCCCCGCCGCACAGGTTAAAGATCAAGATATGCCTGGAGCCAGAGTGAAGTGTCGGGTCCTACGCTGCTTGGTCCCACTGATCCGGGAGGGTGTCATCGTCCGACGGGTGCTGCTCGGCCTTCTCGTGGGCTCGCAGGGCGGCCCAGGTGAGGGCGGCGAGGGGGATGAGGTACCAGGGCGCCGGCCACAGGGCCTGCCACCAGTCGGCCTGGGGGGTGAGGAGCAGGTCGGTGGCGGCGGTGGTCATGCCGGCGGTAAGGCTCCAGCACAGCAGGCGTCCAGCCCGTTGCGCGGAGCGCGTGAGCCGAGGCGCGGAGACGCGGTGGTGACGGGTGGGGTGGGAGCAGGGCGTGCGTCCGCCCGGTGTGCTCATCGGAGGGATGTCCTTCACGACAGGGGTGGTTGCCGCGGGCTGGGGGACCACGCATGCGGGACGGGCCCAGTGTGCATCTGGTGGAGCGGGGCCGCGGATGCCCTCCGTGCACACCGCGTCCTCTGAGTCAACTTCTCCGTCCTGTGCTTTCACGCCGTGACCGGCAGGGACGCTCGATGAGTGCTGCTCGGCAGTGAAGCGGACAGGTTTGAACATGGCCGAAAGAGAGCGGTCGCTGACCTCGACTTCCATGAGGAAACTGCAGGTCAGCAGGTTTCGGTCAAGATAGCCCCTGGAACCAGTAACGGAATCATCAATTCCGCCCGTCTCTCGTGGTGGTTGAGGTATTGAAGTCCCGTTTTGTTCTACCGAAGCGGTGGGGCTGATTCCGGCCCGCATGCATAAGACCTTCGAGGGCACGACGCGTCGCTTTGTGTGTGTCTTGTGACAGCTTGTGAGGCGCCGGTGACCGTGCTGGGTCACCGGTTTTGACCGTCTGTCTGGCGCACTTCTGACTTCCTGTGGGGGGAAGCCGATGCATCCGCGCGTTGCGCACACGCCGTTCCGGCGTGCCAGGAGAACACACCGAACCGCTCTTGTCTCCGCGATCACCACGGCCGCCGTGGTGATCGCCGCCGCTCCCGGTCTGGCAGCGACTGCGAAGCCGCAACTGCCCGAGCCGGAGAGCCCGTGGACGAAACCGACGAAGGTCGAGGCTCCCGCCACGCCGGCCGGACCGACCCGGGCCCCCGGCTCGCAGCCGGAGGCCGAGCCGTCGGCCGAGGTCGCGGCCTGGCGAGAAGACCAGAAGGCCCGCACCACCGGTGCGGAACCCGGCAAGGGCCCGACATCCCGTTCTACAGCTGCCGCAGACGTCGCTGCGTCCGACTACCTGCCCGAGGGGCAGGGCGAGGTGCCCTGGCACCAGATCATCGACACCCGCCTGAACGACGCCCTGGTCGCGCGGGTGAACGTCTCCAACGGCAACCTGATGCTCGCGGCCACGGACTTCGACATCGCCGGCGTCGGCCAGAAACTCCAGCTCACCCGCACCTACAACTCCCTCGAAGCCCCCTGGGGCAAGGTCTCCCAGCGCTGGTGGCAGGGATACGAGCGCTACCTGCAGATCCGCGACGGAGAGACAGCGGTCTTCGACGCCACCGGCGAGCTGCTGCGCTTCACCGCCAACGCGGACGGCACCTACACCACGCCGGCCGGTTACTCGAAGGACCTGAAGAAGAACGCGGACGGCACCTACACCCTCACCGACCGCAAGTCCGGCACCAAGGACACCTACAACGAGCACGGCACCCTCACGAGGGTGACGGACAGGAACGACGGCACGATCACCGTCGACCAGCACGACGAAGGCGCCGAGCACAAGGGCTTCAAGCTCACCGAGACCCGCTCCGGCCGCTGGATCGACCTGGTCAAAACGTACGGCAATCAGTGGCAGGCCAAGGACCACACCGGCCGCACCGCCGTCCTCGACCTCGACGCAGCAGGCAACCTGGCGAAGGTGACGGACACGGCCGGCAAGGCCACCGCCTACGAGTACGACGGCTCGCGCCGCGTGACGAAGGTGACCACCCCCGAAGGCACGGTCACCCTCTTCACCTACGACAGCCACAACCGCGTCACCTCCATGCAACGCGCCACCGGCACGTCGGGCAGCGGGCACACGGGCCCGACCTGGCGCTACGACTACACCGCCCCCACCCCGTCGGACGCGGGGACGACCACGGTCACCGACCCCGACGGCGACGCGACGAAGTACGTCCACAACGCGGACGGTGAGGTCACCAAGGTCACCGACCCGCTCGGTCACTCCCGCCACGCCACCTACAAGAACCACCTGACCCAGACCGCGACCGACGCCATGGGCACGGGCGCGGACGGCACGGGCGGCAACACCACCACCTATGGCTGGGACGGCCGCAACAACCCCATCTCCCAGAAGCTTCCGCTCGGCGCCACGGCGTCCGTGTCCGCGTACCAGACGGTCGCGGGCACCGACCTGCCCAACGACTTCACCACCGCGGACGGCCGCAAGGACAGCTTCACGTACGACGCCAACGGCAACACGCTGTCGGTGACCACGTCGGGTACCGCGGGCGCCACCCGCGAGTACACGTACAACAAGGACACCCCGACCTGCGGCGGTTTCGAGGGCCAGCGCTGCACGGCGAAGGACGGCAACGGCAAGGTCACGTCGTTCGAGTACGACACCAAGGGCAACCTGTGGAAGGTCAAGCCGCCGGCGCCGCTGGGGGAGACGACCTATACGTACGACGCGCTGGGCCGGGTGGAGACGGTCAAGGACGGCCGCGGCATCACCACCGTCTACGCCTACGACACCCGTGACCGCGTCCGTGAGGTCTCCTCCACCAACGCCACCGTTACGTTCACCTACGACGGTGACGGCAACGTCAGGACCCGCACGGACGCCTCGGGCACGACCACGTGGGAGTACGACAAGCTCAACCGGGAGAAGCGCCGCACTTTGCAGAACGGCGCGCAGACGGCGCTGGCCTACACCCCCGGCGGTGACGTCGACTTCTACACCGACCCGACCGGGAAGACGGACTACACCTGGGACAAGGCCGGCCGCCTCGACCAACTGACCGCCCCGGACGGCCAGAAGACCGACTTCGACTACGACAACAACGGCAAGCGCACCAAGACCGTCTACCCCGGCGGCACCACCCAGACCGTCACCCTCGACGACAACGGCCGACCGGAGAAGATCAGGACCACGTCGGGCACGCAAACGTTCGTCGATCTGTCCTACAGCTACAAGAACACCGCGGGCAAGGACACCACCAAGATCCGTACCCGCACCGACAACCTCACCCAGTACACGACCACGTACACCTACGACTCCCAGGACCGCCTCACCTACGCGCTCGAGGCCGACTCCGCCGGAGCGCGGAAGGCTTCCTGGCTGTACTGCTTCGACAAGGCCGGCAACCTCACCAGCCGCGACGGCAGCAAGACCACCTGCCCGGGCGGCACCACCTACACCTACAACGACGCATCGCAGCTGACCGCCAAGAACGGCTCCACGACCGGCTGGTCCTACGACAAGCTCGGCAACGAAACCGCCGCAGCCGACAACACCCCCCGCACGAACGAGACCTGGACCGACCACAGCCAGCTCTCCGGCATCACCGCCGGCGGCACCACCTACGACCTGGTCCACGCCGGCACCACCAACCACGAGCGCACCAAGCTCGGCTCGACCTGGTTCCACCACACAGCCCTGGGCCTGGCCTCCACGAGCACGAACGGTGTCGACACCGGATTCATCCGCGAACCGGCGGGCACGCTGAACTCCATGACGACCGGGGGGAAGTCCTACTACTACCTCACCGACGCCACCGGCAACGTCCTCGGCCTGGTGGACGACGCGGGCAAGCGCACCCACACCTACGCCTACGGCCCCACCGGCCTGCCCCGCGGCACCACCACCGAGACCGCCCCCCAGCCCTACCGCTACGCGGGCGCCTACCTGGACCCGACCGGCCTGTACAAGATGGGCCACCGCTACTACGACCCCACCCTCGGCCGCTTCACCCAACCCGACCCCTCCGGCCAGGAAACCAACCCCTACCTCTACGCCGCCGGCGACCCCATCAACAACAGCGACCCCACCGGCCTGTACAGCATCGACGACTTCAAGTCTGACGTCGGGTTTGTCGGATCGACTGCGACGATCGGCGGAGTCATTGGCGGCGGAGTCGGTTCCGTCGTTCCAGGAGCCGGCACTGGCGTAGGCACCGTGGTAGGCGGTGTCGCAGGAGTCTCCTTCGGGGTCGGCGTCCTCGTCGGTGAAGCTCTGGGGAGCTAGTCGCACTTCGAAACGATCCCGGTTCCCTGATGAAGCTCCGGGGCGGCGTGGTAGTCGCCCCGGAGCTGAGCCACTTCACAAGGAGAAGAAATTGGATAAGCGCCAACTGATCTTGTTGCTGGTAGTGATCATTGCCTTCGGGGTAGCAGGACTGACCATCGGACTGATGGGTTTCTCACGGACAACAGCACTCATTGCCTTTGCCATCATCGCTGCGCCCTTGCTCTACCTGATTCTCAGTCGGTCACAACAGGGCAGGTAGCAATCCGGCACTGTCACGTTGGCTGACCGGTGGGATGATCTCCGGGTTGATCAACCTGGGAAGGGTCGTCCGTGAGGAGCGCGTCGCCGTCGTACAAGGGTCACCGGTACCCGGTCGAGGTGATCTCCCACTGTGTGTGGCTGTACTTCCGTTTCCCGCTGTCGTTCCGTGAGGTCGAGGAACTGATGCGCGAGCGCGGGATCGTCGTCTCCTACGAGACGATCCGCCGTTGGTGCAGCAAGTTCGGGCAGACCTACGCAGGCGCGCTGCGCCGTCCACAGCCCCAGTTCGGGGACAAGTGACACTTGGACGAGGTCTTCATCAAGATCAACGGGCGATTGCAGTACCTGGGGCGGGCCGTCGACCAGGACGGGCACGTCCTCGGCATCCTCGTGCAGAACCGGCGGGACAAGGCCGCAGCCCGATGCTTCTTCCGCAGGCTCCCCAAGAAGACCCGCACGCCGCCGCGGGTGGTCGTCACCGACAAGCTCCGCTCCTACGGCGCGGCCCTCCGCGAGGTCATGCCCTGCGTCGAGCACCGACAGCCGAAGTACCTGAACAACCAGGCGGAGAACAGCCACCAGCCCACCCGGCAACGCGAACGGGCGATGAAAGGCTTCCGCTCCGTGGGCGGAGCACACCGGTTCCTGGCCGCGTTCAGCGGCATCTCACCCCACTTCCGGCCCCGCCGCCACCTGATGCCCGCACACGACTACCGAGCCGAGTTGATCGTCCGCTTCGCCATCTGGAAGCACATCACCGGAGTCGTCGGCTCCGCCGCCACGGCCTGACCACAGCCCGGAACCGGGCTCCAGCACGCCGCAACACACCATCAGACGCCTAGTGACCTGAGTCGGAGATTCGTCGTTGGTTTGGCATGAGTCGTCCGGGTCCGAAGATTCCGCCGTTGTCGGTGACCGATGCCCAGCGGGCCGTGCTGGAGGGCTGGGTGCGCCGCCGCTCGACCGCTCAGGCACTGGCCCAGCGTTCAAGGATCGTGCTGGAGTGCGCCGACGGACACTCGATCATGGAGGTGTCGCGCCGGCTGGGTGTCTCTCCGGACACGGTCCGCACCTGGCGGCGACGCTTCCTCGAGCGAGGGCTGGACGGCCTGTGTGACGAGCCGCGGCCCGGTGCTCCGCGGAAGATCACCGACGCGGACGTCGAGCGGGTCATCGTCAAGACGCTGGAGGAGAAGCCGAAGAACGCCACCCACTGGTCGACCAGGTCGATGGCGGCGGCCACGGGCATGTCCCAGTCCGCGATCTCGCGGATCTGGCGGGCGTTCGCCCTGGCCCCGCACCGGTCACAGACGTTCAAGCTGTCCACCGACCCGCTGTTCATCGACAAAGTCCGTGACGTCGTCGGGTTGTATCTGGATCCGCCGGAGAAGGCCCTGGTCCTGTGTGTGGACGAGAAGTCGCAGATCCAGGCCCTCGACCGCTCTCAGCCGGTGCTGCCGATGATGCCCGGGGTTCCTGAGCGCCGCAGCCACGACTACGTCCGGGCCGGCACCACCACCCTGTTCGCGGCCCTGGAGGTCGCCACCGGCAAAGTGATCGGCTCCCTGCACCGCAGGCACCGGGCCGTGGAGTTCAAGAAGTTCCTGGCCAGGCTGGACAAGGAGGTGCCCGCCGACCTCGAGGTCCATCTCATCCTGGACAACTACGTCACCCACAAGACACCCGCCGTCAAGAAGTGGCTGCTGGCTCACCCGCGGTTCCATCTGCACTTCACTCCGACGAGTTCGTCCTGGCTGAACCTGGTGGAGCGGTGGTTCGCCGAGCTCACGCAGAAGAAGCTCAAGCGCGGTGTCCACCGCTCCGTCCAGGCCCTCGAACGCGATATTCGTTCCTGGCTGGCCGACTGGAACGACAATCCACGACCGTTCGTCTGGACGAAGACTGCCGACGAAATCCTCGACAAAGTCGCGGCCTACTGCCGACGAATCTCCGACTCAGGTCACTAGTAGTGCTTGGTCAGGTCCGGAGTGGGGTGGGTATGTCGCGGTGGCAGGTGGGGCAGGCGCCGGTCCAGGTGGCGAGGAGTGTCTGCAGTTCCCGGACGACTTGGTAGAGGCTCAGACCTGCGCCGCTTCTTTTGGGTGGCGGGCCAGTCGTTGCAGGGTGCAAAAGGCGTGGGCGGCGGAGACGAGGGTGACGTGGTGGTGCCAGCCGGCCCAGGTGCGGCCCTCGAAGTGGGCCAGGCCCAGCGCCTGTTTCATCTCGCGGTAGTCGTGCTCGATGCGCCAGCGGAGTTTGGCCAGCCGCACCAGGGTGGCCAGCGGCATGCCGGAGGGCAGGTTCGACAGCCAGAACTGCACCGGTTCGCTCTCGGTGGCCGGCCACTCGGCCAGCAGCCACCGCTCGGGCAGCTCCGGATCGTCGGCGGCCCTGCGGACGCCGCGTCCGGCCGGGCGGATGCGCAGGGCGACGAAGCGCGAGTACATGCGCTTGACGCCACTGCGGCCCTTGCCCGGCCGGGAGCCCTCCCGCCAGGACACCGGCCGGGCCGCCGTCCGGCCGGCCGCGATGACCAGGTCCTTCACGGGCTGCGCGGGCTCGGGGTACTGGATCTTCGGCGGACGCCCGGTGCCCGCATAGACCGGTTGGACGGGCCGGGCCTCGGCCGGATGCGCGGTGTGACGGCCGGAGATGCCGACCGCATAGGGCAGGTCCCGTTCCTCCAGGCCGAGGCGGAAGGCGGCGGCATCGCCGTAGCCGGCGTCCGCGACCACCAGTGGGATGTCGATGCCCCACGAGAGGGTCTCGTCGATCATGTCCAAAGCGAGCTGCCACTTCTCCACATGCCCGACCTGGTCGGGAACGCCGCAGCGGGTGCGGCGGGCGACCTTGGCCGGATCCGCCTCGGGCGAGGCCGGATCCCAGGAGGACGGCACGAACAGCCGCCAGTCGATCGCAGCCGAGGCATGATCGGTGGCCAGGTGCACCGAGACGCCCACCTGGCAGTTGGTGACCTTGCCCGCGGTGCCGGTGTACTGCCGGGCCACACACGCCGACGCATCCCCATCCTTCAGGAAGCCGGTGTCGTCCACGATCAGCGCTTCCGGGCCGATCGCCTCGTGCATCCGCCAGGCCAGCCGGGCCCGCACATGCGCCGCATCCCACGGACTGGAGGTGATGAAGTGGGCCAGCGCCTGCCGGTTGCCGTCCCCGCCGAGACGGGCCGCCATCGGTTCCACCGACTTGCGCCGTCCGTCCAGCAGCAGCCCGCGCACATACGCCTGCCCCCACCGCCGTTGATCCGCCCGGAAGAACCCGTCGAACAACTCCGCCGCGAACGCCTCCAGGTCCTCCCGGACCCCGGCCAACTCCTCAGGTGTCACACCACCTCAACGACACCCACGAGCAAACGGACACGCCACCCGCGAGTGAAGATGACCAAGCCCTACTAGGCCTGAAGAAACTCCACCAACTGATGGGTCTCCCAGACACGGGGAAAGGGGACACCTGATGCTCGAAGACCTCCTGCGCGCCGAAGCGCAGGCCCTTCACGACCAGTACGACCACCACGACACCGACGACTTCCTGCGCCGCCTCGCCGTCCGCATTGCCCAGGAAGCAGCCCGACCCTCCCGGATCATGCGCGCCGTCACCGACCCAGCCCCGCCGCCCCCACCAACACAGGCGCTGGCCCAAGTGCCGCCACCGGCCGGCGTCCCCGTACCCAACCGGCCCACCGACTCCCGGCCCCGCACCCGCCGCGGCCCACGCCGCCGCCCCACCCCCATCATCACCACCGACCCCGCCACCACCCCCACCGCCGTCATCGACCACGTCCGCAGACTCTGCGAGACCGTACTGCGCTCCAACGACATCGACTCCCTCGCCGCCTTCGCCGCCGACTACGACCAGACCGGAGCCCGCACCTTCGCCTGCCTCCTCTACACCCTCGGCCGACGCGAAAGCGCCCTGTACTGGTGGCGCTTCGCCGCCGGCGCCGGAGACCCCCTCGCCGCCCACCACGCCGCCGTCGGCCACAGCAGCCCCGACGCTCGCATCTGGCGCACCATGGCCCGCATGCTCGGTTTCACCCGAGACCGCCACCTACCACAACCCGTCCGCTCCGCTACACAACTCGCCGAAGGATTCGCCAGCACCGTGCCCTGGGGATCCGCCCTCAGCGCCTTCATGACCACGGACCGACTTCCCAGAGAACTGATCCACCACTGACCACCGACGTCACCCGAAGCCGACGATGCGTGGCAACGGTGAGACCGCGGAAATCAGCTGCCCAGAGCGCACCACCCCCGGCGCGCTCACTTACCCAGCTCCGCTACTGCTTGGAGGGCCGGAGCACCGTCCGCGCCCACACCAGCAAGCTGAGCAGCCCCGCCCCGAATCTGCCGCAGCCTAGACGCACCAGGTGCGCGGCTACCTCACTGCCCGGGGCTGGCACCGGGCTCCAGGCTGCGCGTCGAACGACGTATCAGCGCCGCGTCTCCTACGTTGGCGCGGTCATCAATCTCCCCAAAAGCACGGTGGCACCTCCACCGCCTGTTGCTTAACGTCCGTAGAGATATCAACACCGCCCCGACCACCGACTACGCCGACTCCCCTCTCCCAGCCCAACCCGCGCGCTCCTGACCGGGCTCGCGCATCCGGAGGCCATGCTGCGGTCCAGCATGGTTGGGACTGAGTTATCCCATCTGCACGTCTCTTTTCCCGATTCGGCTTGGGAGAGGAGGCGACGAGGCGCACTGCCCGGCATCGTTCCGGGCCTGGCCGCGACATCTATGAGGGCGGGCACACTCCGCCAGCCCCATCCGCTCCGGGAGAGGGTCTGTCAACCTGAAGCCGTAGGTCAAAGGGCTGGTATGGCGGTCCTGCGGGGTGCTCACGCTGGTCAGGGACGGCAGCCTGAGGAGTAGATCATCTGTCAGCGGTGCTGATGGTTGGTCGGGTAGGGCGTAGTCGAGATTCCGGTATTTGGCGGTTGGGCTGTATGCATCACGCGGCGTACAGCGCAGCTGCGAACTGGGGGAGCGCCGCGACCAGCATGAGGGTGCCCCGCTCCACCCAGCGGTACTTTTTGCGGATGATGTCGCTGGTGACCAGCAGGGAGGTGAGCAGTGGTCCGGCGGGGTCGCGTGAGGCACGCTCGAAGGCGTGGCTCAGCCTCTGGGGACCCATCTCCGCTGTGATGTGTCCAAAGTACGAAGGGCCGGTGGCGTCTTGCTGTCTGCCGGCCCGGTGGCGCGGCATGATCGCGCACACGAAGCACAGGACGGCCAGGAGCGAAGTGACGATCGCGCTCCACCACAGGATTTCTGGGCTCGGGGAGACACCGATGAAGGCGCCGAGAACAGCTCCCGTTACCCCGAGCAGGACGGCGGCCTTCGTGTCTGCCCGTCCGATTTCCGCCCGGTTCGCCGTCATGAAACGCTCCATCGCCGCCACGGTTTCCGGACCGCTGGTGCGCGGGTTGCGCGTAGCGGCCCGCCGGCGTGTCCGGTGCAGTTGCCGGTGATGGTGGGGAAGAGGGCGTGCGGCGGTATCTGTCACAGCACCCTCCCGTTCGCCGCCCCACTCGGCCCGCCGTTGTAGGTCCATGCGTCCTGTTGCTTGGGAACGCGCCGCCCGAGTGCGTGGAGACGGTCACGCAACAGTTCGGACAACTCCTGGCGTTCCTCGTCGGAGAGCTTGCCCAGCAGCCCGGCCATCTCGTCCTGCCAGCTGGTCTCCTGCCGGAGCAGGCTCTGATTGTGGACGGACCAGTCCAGTACCTGGCTGACCTGGTCCGGGTGCCTGAGAAGCCATAGCGCCGCGAGAGAGACCGGCCCGTTGCGTACGGCCTGAAGGCAGAACTGATACTCCTCGCGGCGTTCAGGGGTCCAGGCGAAGGGCGCTTCGGTGGTACCTGCCCGGCCCAGTCGCAGTTCGCCTTCCGTGTCCCGGGCCTGGATGTCCGTGACGCGGTAGGTGAGGCCAGCCTCGTCGAAGACGTACGGTTTTGCCAGATGGTGCATCAGCACAGAGGCGCTGAGCCCTTGGCCGTCGGCCTCGTAGGTGTCCTCCAGGTGGTGCAGGCGCTGCTTGAGGTCCCTGCGTACGGCGTCCCAACTGTCCGTGGTACGGGTTCGTACGACTTGCACTGGATCGTGTACCCACCACAGCAGGCGCAGGTTCATCGGTTCGGTCCCGTACGCAGTCGCCAGGCTGATGGCCTGGGTTGCCGGCCTCTCTGTCAGATCGACGCGGAAGGCCCTGATGTACCGGCCGAACAGACTCGGCGCCAAGGCGTCGTCGGCCGTCTCCGTACTGTGCTCGCCGGAACTCAGGACGTGATGGACGCCGTTTGCAGCCACGAGGACCAGGGCCCGGTCCCTGCGTCCGGACCAGCGCTGTCGGAGAATCTCCCGCCAGGGGGCGTGGGTGGCCCGGGTGCAGACGGGGTGGTTTCTTTCGATGGTCACGGTGTCCTCCCGTACGGATTCGTGGGACGGTCTGCATTCCCCGGGAATGGCGTCGGCAGCTCGCCGTTGCGCCATGCGTCCAGAGCCTGGCGAGCGATGCGCTGTCCGGCGATGGCGGGATCTCCGTCCCGATCGATCATGACGAAGAGGCGCAGGGCACCATGGCGCATGTCTTGAGCGAGCGCCGTCAGAAGGATCTCGACGGCTGTGTTCTGCCGGTCGTCCCCGGTGGCCGCTCGGCACCACAGGAGCAGGGCCTGGCACATCGGGTCGGACAGTTCGTCGTCGTTGATGACCCTGCGGGTCAGGTCCACGATGGAACCGGCGAACTCGCCATCGGTAAGGAGCTGGTCCTGGCACCAGGTGCTCGAGGCCAGCAGGTGAGGGAAGATTTCCAGCGAAAGGCGTGCGACGCCACTGCTCTTCGTGTCGGTCCATGCGGTGAGGTGCCGGAGGACCGTCGGCTGGTTGCCCGTCGCGAAAAGGTTCACCAAGGCGTGGCGGACCGCCTTTCCGACCATTGTTTCCTGCTGGCTCCCCTGGCCCCGGTAGACGTTGCGCAGCAGTCGCATCGCCTGGTCCGGCCTGGCCGCACCGAAGCCGGTCCCGCATGCATGCGCGACCGTCCAGCGGACCTGCCAACTCGACTGGACGCTCCACTGGCCGAGGCGGTACTTGACCTCGCTGGCAAGGACGGGATCCTCGGCGGCCATGCCCAGCGCGTACGCGGCGATGGCCCTGCCGGTGGCTCGGTCGGAGTCGGCCAGTTCACGGATGTGCAGAAGGGCTCTGCGTCCACCGCCCCATTGAGCTGCCATGCCCATGACTCGGCCGACTGGCTGAGTCAGGTCCTTCTCACCGTTGACTTCGCCCATCCAGCTCGTCAGGAGACCAGAGAGCTGGCCGTACTCCCGCCATACATGCCGCAGCACGGCCTCCCCCTGCCGGTGGCGGGTGAACCTCACCGGTTCCACCACGTAGGTGTAGCCGTACGCCGAGTGATACTCCTTAGGCCCGTACTCCGCACCTACCGTGTGCAGCAGGTCCTCCAGCGAACGCCGGAAGACGAACCGCGGATTGGGCAGCAGCCTCTGTGGGCTTTCGGGCTCACCGGCCCCCAGCGCTCCCGGCTGCCTGGCTCCCCCGTTCATGCTCGCGCCGGCGCCGGGCCGGTCTCCGATGCTCTCCGGGAGGACGGAGTGCAGTTGGCCGTTGGCCAGATCGATGAGGCGCTCCGCTTGTTCGCGCACGATGCGATGGTCGAGGCCCTCGAACACGCAGGTCGCCAGGAGGAAGGCAAGACCGTCGGGGTCGTTGCGAAGGCTTCTCAGAAGGTCGGGGACCTCTCCCTCCGCGAGGTAGCTCAGACGGTTGCGGATGTCGCCGGACGTCATGTCCCCGTCGGCGGTTCCGATGACCGCGTCCACCAGTTCGCGAACCTGTGCGGGCATCAGCCGGCCCGCGAGTAATTCGTCCAGCAGGCCGGGCTCCAGGTTCGCGAGCAGCCTGGCCCGTTCCGCCTGGCTCGGCACCTCGGCCTCAAGCCGTGCCTCGAACACCGCCCGCGGCGGAGGCGGAGCGCAGCGCACGGGTGTGACGTGAAGGTCGCGGGCCAGGTTCCGTACGATGACCGGATCGTCAGGCAGCACGATCACCATGCGTGCGTCGACGTTGTTCAGCAGGCGCCGCAGGTTACCGACCGCCCCAGGCTTCAACGGGCGAGCGGGGAACAGGCCGTCCACCAGGTAACCGCGGGTGGCGGTGTCGGTGGGGTGCCAAGCCGCGAGGTCCTCGTCGCTGTCGACCGCCCGCAGGTTCATGCTTCTTCCCGCGTGACGGTGCAACAGGTTCAGCGCGGCGGTCCGGCGGCCGGTTCCCGGTTCGCCGGCCAGGAACAGCACACGCCTGTCGAGTTCCACCATGGCTTCGGAGAACCACTCCGGCTCGGCGAACCCGGTCACCGCGTTCACGATCTCCGTCGCCGAGATGGGGCCCTCATGAGCCACAACCCGCGGGACGCTGCCCTCGGCCCCGGCCAGACCCGCGCCGTTGTCCACGCGCTGACCACCATGGACGGAGGCAGTGTTGATGTTGCTGTTCGACACGTGGAACGTGTTGTACGTGTACCTCAGGCCGTCGGTACCCGGAGCGTCGAGAGGTCCGTCATCGAAGCCGTCGCCGAACATCTCGTCGCTGGATTCCTCGTCATGCGCGAGATCATGCTCGGCATCCGCCGGGCGGGCAGCATCCAATTCCGAGGTGTCCGCCGCTCCGGAGTCGGCCGTTAAAGCCCTATGGCTGTCCCCGGAGGAGATGAGCGCAGGTTGCTGGCCAGGCGGGGCCGGCTCGTCGGTGGCCGCGCTCACCGGTCGCCCTCGTACTTGTTCCCGTGGACGGTGTCACCCTGATTGCCATGGACCGTGCCCGCCTTGTTGCCCCGGACGTAATCACCGCCGATGTGATCACGGCCCACGTCGATGTTGCTGACGCTCTGACCGCCATACACCGTTCCGCTGTTGACGTTGCTGCGGTCGGCCCTGACCACCGACCGGGATACCGCGACCGCTTCTTGGCCGGCCGCGCGCTGCCGGGAGCCGCCGTCCGGCTGACGCTTCTCCTGGTCGTCGATGACCTGGTCGCCGAGGACACGACGGTCATACAGATTGCCGGACGGCACGGGCACGTACAGCCAGGCCCGCTGAGCGAACGGTTTGCCCTCGACAGTCGCCGGCACCTCGATGAAGTGGTCCGGATGACGGCCGGTGTACCCACTCGCCACCACGTCCTGGTAGCACCGGTCCGAAAGAATTGCCGCGACCTGCGTGACGTTGGCGCTTGAGGCCGCCAGTACGGCTTTGACAGGGCGGGAGTCCAGCAGCCGGTGGGTGTCGTTGCGCGGTGTGCCGTTGCCGTCGAACTCGTCGCCCGTATCGGGCAACGGTCCGATGTTGAGGCTGGCCCGCAAGCGGATGTGCATGACTCCCGCCGAGTGCATGTTGAAGTCCGTCAGCACGTCCTGAAGGGCGGCCAGCCAAGGATGAACGACGAACGGCATGACCACCGGATCGAATCCGAACACGTACCCGTCGCCTGTGGAGTCGGGGAACCGCCGGTCCTTCCACACCTCTGAAATTCCGGCGCGCTCGAACGACATCTCCAAGAGCTGGGGGACGGCCCGGCTGATCGAACCGTGCTGCACGGCCGGGTACCCGGTGAAGTCCTTGGCATCGACGGCCAAGATCCCCCGGTAGGGAGGAAGCGGACGACTGTGCGTGTAGGGCTGACCGGTATGCGACATCGGACTCCTCGCGTAGGTCTTCATACGTTGTGGACGACCTCGAGCCTGCCGGGAAGGAGGGTGGCCGTGTGCCCAAGTAGTGCAGAAGCGGCGTGACGGACGCCACATTCGCTGTCGGTCGTTCCCCCTACGCTTCTCGGTTCACGATGAGTCGCAGAGCTGGCAAGTCATCAACGACGATCCGTCTCCGTCCCGCGCGTACACCACAAGATGCGAGGTCGTTCAGGGCGGCGGTAACGGTGTTCCGGGACGTTCCTAGGTGCTGGGCCAGCTCGTGGCGGGTCAGCGCGAGCTCTACAGGGCCGCCTGCGCCGTGCGCGCAGTGAGGATGTCCTGAGATGTCGATCAGGTGCACCAATGCGGTAGCCAGCCGGGCGCGGACGTCGCCACCGCCGCGGGCCTCGTCCGACTCCCGTAACCGCGTGAGGGCATACCTCACGAGCACGGGGAACAGACTGTGTCTGCTGACGAATGCCAGGAACTCCGCCTTGCCCATCACTCCCACAACACATTGGGAGATGGACTCGACGTTTGCTGAGCGGACCCCGTCATCCAGCACGGCCACCTCACCCAGCAGTTCTCCGGGACCGCGGAAGGCGAGCAGCGACAGATCGCCGTTCCGCTCTTGCCGGATGACCTTGGCCACGCCTGTTACGACGGCAAGTACGTGAGTACCGGACTCTCCCTGCCGCAGCAGTACGCTGCCCGCCGGGTGTCGCCGCTCGAAGGAGTGTTCCAGCAGGTCGGCCCAGACCGTTTCCCCGGCGAAGTCACGAAGGCTTCGCCGTGCCGGCGCCGACTCCTGTGTCCTGTGCTCGGTCACGCTGTCGCCTCAGCCGCTGCACCTGGCTCGGCATTTACCTGTGAGCGGGGGATGAGAGAAGCAGACCCGCCCCCAGGACCGCGCCTACGCGTCCCCCAACTCCGTTGATGCAGGGTCATGCCGTTCATCATGCTGCACCCGTGGGGGAGCCTGAGCAGTGTTTGCACCGCCACCACATCGTTAGAGCTCAGGCGACTGTAAGACTTACCTGTAACTGATCTTCGGGTCGGTGTGAACGCCCTCGGCTGGTGTCCGGCTACTCGTTCATGACGGCACTCCGTACGCTCTCCTGTATGGGGATGACTCCGGGCGCGGTTGCCTTGAAACGCTTCCATCAGAATTCGCACCACGCCTTGGCTGTGGCGGTATGGGACGAACTGTCCGGGCATGGCATTCGTGTCTTCGAGACCGATGGGGCTGTAGGTAGTGCCCGGACCGGCGTGGCGCTCTCATTGCAGCATGAAGGCGTCATGCTCATGTGGCAGATGGGAGAGAGTCAGGAGCGCGACATCTACGACAAGACCTTGAGGGCGGAGCGCAGCCGCAGTGTCGCAGCTTTGATGACAGGTGCGGTGGCTAGCAGCCTCGTCGTGCTCGGCTATCACGTGCACGCCGAGTTCGTGGATGAGCTTCCCTTTCCAGCCGTCTACGTCCACGGCCGGGCTGAACAGTAAGGACCCATTCTGCTCGGTCAGGTGAAGATGCCGGATCAGTGCAACGCTTCCTGCCAGCTGGGCGTAGTGCCGTAAACGGACCTGATCAACGAAGCGCATGTGAACGAGCCCGTTCCGGCCGCCGGCGCCGCGGTCGCCGACGACGCGACCGCGCTCGCGGCTGGACCGGCGCTATGCCGAACCGGTCGGTGGCCGCTGGCCGCCCTGCCGCTCGACATCACCGTCTGGACGCAGACGGATGTCGACACCGGCGTCGCGCTGTCCACTGAGCTGGGCAGTTCGATGTCGGCGGCCGGGCGATGTACGACCCCGCGCTTTTGGAATGCGGCCCGCTCCGGCTGGATCGGCGATGCTCCGTAGACGGGGGCGGTGCGGTCAGGATGTTGCGGATGGAGCTGCCGCTGGGTTGGTCTCAACGTCCGTAGGATTGTGGGTCACCTGCAGGGACGTGGCCTGGGTGATGAAGGTGGTTTCTTTCACACCCGAAGGCTTGGGGCCGCCACCTCGGGTGGCGGCCCCAAGCCTTCGGGTGTGTGGTGTCAGTCCGCTGTCGGTTGCCAGGTGCGGGCGGCGCGGATCGCGGCGCGGCCGCCCAGGAGTCCGACCGCCACGGCGAGTACGGCGCATCCGGTCATGGCGCCTGCCAGCACGCGCCAGGAGAAGCTGCCTTCCTGCACGACGGCGATGAAGAACAGCGAGTGCCAGGCGCTGACGGCTCCGGTGATGAGCGTGGCGATCAGCAGAGGCATGGTCAGGTTCCACAACGCTACCGACCGGTAGATGCTGTGGCTGCCCGTCAGGACGGCGAGCGGCGCTAGGACATGCCGGACCCGCATGAACTCGGCGGCCGCGCTGATGGTGCCGGCGAGCAGCAGGAGAGCGAGGCCCAGGGAGCCGAACAGCAGGATCCAGTTGTTCAGTCGGGCCTTGTTCGAGGCTCCGGTCAGCCAGTTCTCGCCAGGGGTTTCGACATTGACGGCCGGTACGACCGCGTAAGCCGCCCGCTCCACTTGGGCACGCTGTCCCGTGGCCTGGGGGATCACAAGGAGCTGGCCGTAGAGCTTGTCGAGACTGGGGTGGGACGGGGTGGCCTGGATGCGCAGCTCCGGCCCGTACCATCTGCGGATCTCCTCCAGGCGCCGGTCGCCGCCCTCGACCGTCTCCGGCGCGGTGGGGCACGTCAGGCCCAGCGTCCGCAGGGCGTCGCAGGATCCCTGGAGGAGCGGCGCAGGCTGCTCGGGGTTGGTGTTCAGGGAGAACAGGTGTGCCCCCGTCGGGAGGGAGCCGGCGAGGTCCCGGATCGCCGGCGGTGTGATGTCGCGGTTGTAGACGCTGATCACGCTGTCGCCGACTCGGGCCTCGGAGGCACGTGCCGCGGCCGCCTTCTCGCCCAGCCGGCTGTTCCACACCTGGAGTTGGCAGACCAGCCCGAGCCCGATGACCATGGCGATCGCCAGCCGGACCACGACACCGGGGTGCGCGACCGTCCAGCGCCCTCCGATCAGCTGGCCCGGACGACCGGCGCGGAAGCCCTGTGCGGCGAACTTCTCGCCCAGCACGCGGCCGGCCGCGGCGGCCACGGACGGCAGCAGTGCCCACATCGCGACCGTGCCGAAGGCGAACGCGAAGAGGCCGGGCGTGCCCCTGAAGTACTGACTGACCGCCACGAGGGCAATGCCCGCGCCACACCCGTACAGCCGCCACCGCGGAACCTTCGAGGCGAAGGACCGGGGCCGGGTGGCAGTGCCGCCCCGCTCCACGCGGTGGAGCAGGACCACAGCGCCCAGACTGACCACGAAGGACACGATGAGCGCGGCGAGCGTCATGGGCCAGGCCGCCCGCAGGTCGTCGCTGTTCAGCAGGTAACCGGTGGGCGGAATCCTGAGGTCCGTGGCCGACGCGGCGAGCATCGGAAGGATCGCCACGGCCGTTCCGGCCGCGATGGGCAGGGCGGACTCGCCGATGTTGACGACAGCGCGGTGCCGCCACCCTCCACCGAGTGCCTGCAGCAGACCACTGCGGCGGTCGCGGGTGCGCGAGCCGACGCGTGAGGCGATGACCAGCAAAGACACCGCTGGCAGGCCGGTCAGTACGCCGAGGGTGAGCAGCACCTGGCCGAGCGGGCGGCCGTACAGGTTCTCGCCCATCGGGAAGGCGCGCCCGAACCCCTCCGCGTACTGCCAGGCGTCGCTCTTGCGGAGCTCGTCCGGAGTCTGAGCGGGCCGGACGTAGGCGAGGCGTTCCGAGGGGGAGACGAGGCCGGACTTGCCGATCGTGCCCGCGTAGCGGCCGTACCGGTTGGTGATCTGTTCCTTCCCGCCTTCGCGGACCAGCTCAGGGGAGAGCATGGCCTCGCCGGGGGCCGGCCAGCGGGACAGCCCGGGCGGGGGCGGGGCGTCGGTCTTCAGCGGGGAGATGTAGATGACGGAGTGCTGGACCTCACCGACCGCGTCGAAGGCTTCCCGCCACAGCGCGACGGCGTCCTGCCGCTGGTCGGTGAGCAGCGGTCCGCGGGCCTGGTCCCGTGCCTCGCGCCCGTCGTAGGTGGCGATCGCGGCAACCACCCCCAGAGCGACCACGGCGACCGCCGCGGCGGCCGCGAACAGGGCCCCAAAGCGCAGCCGGTCGCCGGGGGTGCCGCGCCCGGCCGCGAACCCGATGCGGAGCAACTGCCCCCACAGTCGTCCGCCCCGCCCCGCTGGTGGGGTGGCGGAATTCGTGCCGCGCGTCCGCTGGGCGACTGTGTTCACGCGTCCACCCCGTCCAGGGCGTCGGTCAGCACGCCGGCTTCCAGCCGCAGCGTCCGCTGGGCCCGCGCGGCGACCGACAGGTCGTGGGTGACGAGCAACAGGGCACAGCCCTGCTCCCGGGACACCGCGAACAGCAGGTCGGCCACGGCCTCCCTGGCCTCCGGGTCGAGGGCGCCGGTCGGCTCGTCGGCGAGGAGGACGGCGGGGTTTGTGATGAGTGCGCGGGCGACGGCGGCGCGCTGGCGTTCGCCGCCGGAGAGCATGCCGGTCGGGGTCCCCTCGTGCGGCACTCCCAGGTCGCTCAGCAGTTCCGTGGCGCGCCGGTACGCGGCACGGTGGTCACCGCCGCCCAGCAGCATCGGCAGCGCCACGTTCTCCACAGGCGTGAGTTCGGGCAGCAGCTCCCCGAACTGAAAGATCATGCCTAGGCGTTCGCGGCGTACCTGCGCTAACCGCCCCGACGGCAGCCCGGTCAGCTCCTGCCCGCCGATCCGAACGGCCCCACGGTCCGGTCTGACGAGGCCGAGAACGCACATCAGGAGCGTCGACTTGCCGGAGCCGCTCGGTCCGGTGACCGCCACCGACTCACCGGGCTCGACGCTCAGGTCGACACCGTCCAGCAACACGCGCTCGCCCAGGCGATAGTGGAGGCCTTCCACCTGCAGACCGGCCGATTCTCCGGCAGACACCCTCGTTCGCTCCTTGATCCTCACCGGGGCGCCGTGTCGCGCCCACATGTACGGGCAGAAAACAGATGAGCCGCCGGGCTGGCAATTGGGCTGCCGGCCCGGCGGTTGACGTGGTCGTCTCCTTACGGAGCGACCCAGCCCGAGCAGTCGTCGGGAGCCGCGTTGTTCTCGTCGCACGCCTGGAACTTGATGATGCGGGAGCCGTCACCCGAGACGACACGCGTGCCGGAACCGCTGTGGTTCCACAGGGTCCGCTTGGTGTCGGGGCTGGCCTGACGGTAGTACTCCGCCTTGCCCGGGTCGCCGTCGGCGCTGCCGTCATACACGGAAATCACGCCGGAGTCAGAGTTCCACGGCGACGTCGCGGTGACACCGCCCCCCTTTGCGCTCAGTGCGATTGCACTGCTGGTCGGCATGATGAGAACGGCGGCAATGACCGCTCCGGCGACGACCTTGAGTCTGGACACGTTGTTCCCCTCCTGTGTCAAGTGGCTGATAGCAGAGCGAGCTGACGCGGCACGGCGCCTGTGTCGCGGCGGTGCGCTGCTGTCCCAGTCGTTGAGCTGTTTCCAACCTCCGCTTGAGCAGGTCAGATGCAAGGTGAGGACGGGCTGCAGGTGGTCGCGAGCCGGCAGGCCGGCAACGACGAAGGCGGATCAGCGCGCCGGCTCCGACGTGCCTCGCGCCTGGTCGCGGCTGGCGACCACCAGGTATCCATCGCTCTCGGGGTCGAAGGTGGTGGACTGCACCGTGAGCCCGACACTCTGCAACTGCGCCACGAGGTCCTCGTACCGGTAGGGCCAGATGGACAACCGCTCCGAGCAGGCTCGCACTGACCCATCCGGCTCGATCTGGGCGACCACGATCTCGAGGAAGTGTTCCTGCTCCCAGCGCTGCTCGATCTGCCAGTAGTAGCTGACGACCGCATCGCGGCCGTTGCGGCGGATGAGCCGATCGCGGACGTCCACCCGTGAGCCGGCGGAGCGCACGAGCTCCCAGTTGCGTGAGTGGAGCACGAGGCGTCCGCCCGGATTCAGCAGCCGCGACATCGCTTCCAGTGCGGTCAGGCGCCCGGCTGCGCCCTCGGCGTGCCCCAGCGAGTTGCCGACGCAGAACACCAGATCGAACGTGGAGTCCTCCAGGTGGTCGGGCAGCTCGTCCCAGCTCGCGCGGAGGGCTCGAAGCGAGACACCCTGCTCGTCGGCGGCCTTCTCGGTCCGGCGAACCATCCCCTTGCTGGCGTCTGTGGCGACCACGTCAAGGCCAAGACTCGCGAGACCGACGGCGAGCTGGCCGGTTCCACACGCGCAGTCGAGGACGTGCGCGTTGGGCGGCAGAGAGCCCATGACATCGCTGTAGTAAACCGCGGCTGCCTTGGCGGGGGTCAACCTGTCGTCCCCGATCAGCCACTCGTATACGTCGGAAAGCGCCCCATAACCAGCCACCGCGATAACCTCCACCACTCGACAACGCGCGGGCTAGGCAGTTTCGTTTGGATCAGTCGGTCGTTGGTCTGGGTGTGCCGTTGACTGATGCGCAGTGGGCGCGGATCGAGCCGTTGCTCCCGGACCGGACGCCGAAGCGAGGTGGCCGCTGGCGGGACCATCGTGAGGTGATCGACGCGATCGCCTACAAGTTCCAGACCGGTACCCAGTGGGTGCACCTGCCGGAGAAGTACGGCAACTGGCGGGGCGTGTACAACCGGCTGCGGATGTGGGCCGCCGACGGCACGTGGGAGCGGGTGTTCACCGCCCTGGTGGCCCAGGCCGACGCTGACGAGGACCTGAGCTGGGCTGTGTCGGTGGACTCCACGATCGTGCGGGCCCACCAGCACGCGGCCGGGGCCCGCAAAAAGGGGCCCCGGCCGACGAGCCGCAGGACCACGCCATCGGCCGCTCCCGCGGCGGACTGACCACGAAGATCCACCTTGCCGCCGACGGCCGGTGCCGGCCCCTGGCCTTCCACCTCACCGCCGGTCAGGCCGGTGACGCACCCGCCTTCACCGAGGTGATGGACCGCCTGCGCGTTCCCCGACAGCGCGGTCGTCCGCGCACCAGACCGGACATGGTCCTGGCCGACAAGGCCTACTCCTCCCGCGAGATCCGTGACCATCTGCGCAGACGCGGCATCCGGGCGGTGATCCCGGAACGGGCCGACCAGCAGGCCAACCGGAAGCGGCGCGGACAGGCCGGCGGCAGACCGCCGGCCTTCGACCCGGAGGCGTACAAGCAGCGCAACACCGTCGAGCGGTGCATCAACCGCCTGAAGCAGTGGCGCGGTATCGCCACCCGCTACGAGAAGACCGCGACCATCTACCTGGCCGGACTCCACATCGCGGGCATCTTCCTCTGGTCCGCCCGATGATCCAAACGAAACCGCCTAGACCGCCCTGCGACTCGGACCTTGCGCCTCGCACTGTGCCGGGCCGTGTCAGCGAAGCATTGAGCAGGACCCAACCACTTCCGGCCGCTGAGACTCCACCGGATTTCGTGGGAAACCGCGGCACGCCACACCGACGCAGGTCCCCACTCCACCAGCGCCCCATCGGCCACGACGGGGCAGTGAGCCCTTTTCGAGCTGTGGTGTCTGACCGCGAGTTGGACTGTCCTGCGCAACGACGAAGCTCCTGGTAGACGGGTTCTCGACCAAGATCGCCCTTATCCGCCAGGAGCTTCGCGTGCTTGTCTATCCGTCCTCGATTGATCTGTCCAGCCGCACCCTGCGGTTCCTGACCGGACAACTGACAGCCCGGCGGCAGAAGATCGGAACGCGGTGGCGGCGCCTTCCCGCCGCACGTCAGGCACTGCTCGCCCTGGCCCACCTACGGTGCGGTGACACCTACGCCCAGCTCGCTGCCGGGTTCGACATCGGGATCGCGACCGTCTACCGCTACATACGTGAAGCCGTCGAGGCCCTGGCCGCCCTTGCCCCGTCCCTGGCCGAGGCGATGAAGACGATCCGGACGAAGGCGTTCGTGATCCTCGACGGCACCCTGCTGCCGATCGACCGCATCGCCGCCGACACCCCGTACTACTCCGGGAAACACAAACGCCACGGCATGAACGTCCAGGTCCTCACCGATCCGTTCGGACGGCTGCTCTGGGCCTCGCCGGCTCTGCCCGGCTCGACTCACGACCTGACCGCCGCGCGGCAGCACGGCATCATCGAAGCCCCCGCCGATGCGGAACTCAAATGCTGGGCGGACAAGGCATATCAAGGCGCCGGCGGACCCGTCCGCGTACCGTTTCGGGGCCACCGCCTCAAGCGATGGAAGCGTCGCCACAACACCACCCACGCCAAGATCCGCTGCCCCGGCGAGCGGGCCATGGCCACCATCAAGGGCTGGCGCCTCCCGCGGAAGCTCCGCCGCAGCACCAACCGAATCACCGACGTGGTGAGGCCGTCCTCGTCCTTCACCACGCATCAGCGTGAGGTTGGAAAAGGCTCAATAGCTCTGGCCAACCGTCAGACCCTTGAAGGGCCGCACCATGGATGACGCTTTCCCGCACCAGCGGCGGACGCCCCGCATCACCCCGGCCGAGGTGGCCGATGGCGGCGAACAGGGCCGCGTAGCCCGCATCCGGGCTACCGCGGCGACGGCCGCCACCCGCGTCCGCGAGCAGGCTGTGAAGGCCGCCGTGGCCGCACGCCCACACGTCGTGCCGGTCGTCACCACCGTTGCGACAATCGCCGTTGCCTCGCTGCTCTCTTCCTCCCGCGACGACGGCCGGCCGCCCGGCCAGGGCCCGTCGCCGTCTCCGTCGTGGCAGCCGACCAGTGAGGGCCCGTCCTCGTCGTGCCGGGAGTGTGGGCGCCCCCTCACCGATGAATTGTCCCGTTTGGCGGGATACGGGCCAACCTGTGCTCGGCACCTGCTCATCTGAATCTGTTGCGATAAAGAGAATCTCTGTTCGATGAGCAGGGGCTTGTCTCGAACGGTGCTTCAGCACCCAGACAGCACGGAACCCCGACGATACGGTTCGGGGTCTCTGCATGCTTTGAGCCTCCGAGTCCGGCTCACTCAACGGCGACGCCCTTTGCCGCAGTCAGCCCGCGCAGGCCGAAGCGGAGGAGGGAGGCACCAGGCAGCTGAGCGGGAGATACGGCAACCGGCGTGTTCGCGGTACGGGCAGAGATTCACCGGCCAGCGCTGGGAGAAGTTCACCGCGCGGCGACGCTTGAAAGGCCAGCGACCGTTCCGCGTGCGGGGGCTGCCCCGCCGCCGACGTTGCTTGCGCGACAGCCGCCATCGCAACAGCCCGTCTCCGAGTGGCAGTGCCTCCGACCTTGGAGGACGACCACGAGCAGGAGCCGGTCAAGCCCTGCTGCGGCTTGCTCCACCGCCACGATTGACCCTGTCCGACGATGCTGGCCCACCCACCGGACGAGGACGTCCAGACAACGGCCCGGGCCAGTCCGGGGCGGCCTGCTTCACCGATGTGGCGAGTGGGAAGCGCCGGCCTTTCTCCATCGCGCGCAGGTCTACCCAGTCGATCTCTGGGTGCGTGGCGACCACAGTGCCGACGGACGCTGCGGTTGTTCGGTCGAGTGGTACTGGCTCGCTCAGTCTTATCAGTCCGCATTTACGACGCTATGTTAATCCTCTCCATGGTGAGGGGGAGTGCATGGACCGTGATGACGTGATGACCGATGCGTTGGCCGACAAGGTTCTGGGGGGCCGGATCGGAGGGGCGATCAACCTGCCCTTCCAGTGGAAGCAGAAGAACGCACCGCGCCGTCCCACGGCACCGATCCACATAGAAGCTCATACGCCCGTGCGTACAGACCTTTCCTGCCGCTTGGAGCTGCGGTTCCGGATCGGACTGGACAAGCCCTGGGAGTACAGCCTCATCTTGCTCCATCCCGGCAGCCGCACGGTCCTACGCCGTCTTGATGTACGGGGGACTCACATTGACCGGGAGACCGGCGAGGAGTACATCAACCGCACCCACAAGCACAAGTGGAGTGAGCAGCGGGGCAACAAGGACGTCTACGCCCCTGATGACATCCGCCACTCGCCGGACCCCGTACTCGATGCCACGCTCGCCGTTATGGACGAGGAGTACGACCGAGTTGTCTACGACTTCGTCCACGAATGCCGAATGAGCATCGGGGGAGGCTACCTTTGGGTACCGCCGACGCCGCCGACGCCAGCCCCGACCTTCGAGGGATTTGAGGAGTACCCGTGAGCCCCTCCGCCCTTATCGATCCTGAGGTCGCCGCCGCACTGCGCTGCTGGCACATTGCGCCAGCTGGCCGCCCAGGCACCGTTGCGCTGACCGGCCGCGCGTACTTCGCCGACGGTGACGGTGTCACGGTGCTGTTCCGTACGGCAGGGGGAGATGCCCTCGCCAGCGACGGCGGAGTCATGGCGGCACGGCTAGCCGACGTCGGCGTGGATGTGTGGGGCCCCACTCGCGCAGCTACGGCATGGACGGAAACCCTTAGCGCCTTCAAGCTGCATGAAGTCGACGGCCGCATCGTTGGCCGCCGCCCGATCAAACAGGCCGCAGCCCTGGCCTCCGACATCAGCAGCGCCATGCTCACTACCGATGGGTTGCGCTGGCTGGCTGCTCCAGAACGCGAAAGCAAGTTGGTACGTCAGTTCTATCAGTTCCTCGATGGAGCCCGTTTCGCCTACGACAGGCGGCCAACCATCGAGCTCCCCAGAGGCGCCAAAGTCCGCCCAACCGTCCGCGTGAACACCCCAGAGCGTTCCGTACTCGTCCAAGCCGTAGGCGGCACTGAGCAAGCCCTTGAGCATGCGCTCTCGCTGGTCCAACGCATCGAGCGTGCTAACTATGCATTCGATCAACGGTTGGTACTGCTCAAGGGAAACCCCACCGGATGGCCAGCGGATCACCTTGACCTCCTCGCTGACCACGCGCCGGTGGGCTTCTCAGACCGGATGGATCAAGTAGGCCAGTTCCTCAAAGAGGGAACTCCTCTTGCACGGCCAGTACCTGCGGATCTCTGATCGAAGGCAGCGACACCCCTACGCCCACTCCACCCCCAGCTCCCGCAGCGCGTCCAACTGCTCCTGGGTGAGCTTGTCGCGTCTCTGCTTGGTGTTGGAGAGCCACACACCCAGCTTCACCGCCACCGGTTCCGCCTCGCCGTCGACCTCGATCTCGACGACCGCGCCTCGCGGGACGGGCCGGTCGGCACCTTCTCGTTGCACCCACTGCGTCAGGGCGGTGAGGCCGCGCTGGAACGCCGCCTGCGCCTTGCTGGGGTCCTTTGTCGCACGCGTTGCGGCCGGAGGGGGGGACGGGGCTTCGGCGGGTTGTACGCCCAGCTTCGCCAGCCGCTTCTGCTGCTCGGTCGACAGCTGCTTCCAGGCGCCGGGTTGTTTCTGCCGCTTCAGCCAGCGTCCGATGTCGTCGCCGTCCATGAGTACGCCGGGTGCGATGTCGGGCAAGATTCCGTCGGGTTCGTCGGTGGCGAGGTGGGCGAGGTGGCGGTAGTGGCGTTGCCAGTCCAGGGGCCAGGGGCAGTTCCAGTCCGGGTCGATCGCTGCCAGCTGCTGCGCGCGTTCCGCCGCGCGCTTCGGGTCCTTCCTGAGCCCGCCTTTGCGGCGGAGGTTGGCCATGTGCTGACCTATGGGCATCATCGCCTCGCCCTCGCCCCACACCGCGTCCTGCCTGGGCGCGAGGTGCCCCGTGGCCCGCCGGTAGGACCGGAGTGCGGCGAGCTTGTTCTCCCACGCCTCTTCGCCGGGTTCCCAGACCATGCCGGCCTCGGGTGCGTCGAGCAGTTCCTTGCGGTGCGGATCGAGTTCCCCGGCTCGCAGTGCCTTGCGTTGTTGGTGGACCCATCGTCCGAGTGGAAACGCCTTGGTCGCCCCGACTTCGACTTCGACGTCGTAGGGCACGGCGTAGAAGCTGGTGATCTCGTTCTCCTTCCGCCAGCGGATGAGGGCTTGGTAGCCCTCGAGCCAGACCAGGGATTCGGGCCGGTAGACCCGGGTGCGCAGGAACGCCGCGATCGTGGCGGGGTCCCGGGGAGAGGAGAAGTGCAGCAGCGCGGACTCGGCAGCAGCGTCGGCGCCGTCGTCGTGCTCCTGGTCCTCATCCATCTCGCCGCCGGCGTTGATGATCCGCCCCTCTTCGTCGCGCCGGATGTGCGCCTTGCGCTTGCCGCTCGTGAGCGCGCGGGAAGCGAGCTGCTCAACCAGTCGTTCGTCATGCGAGCGCAGGCCCTGGAGGACCGCCACGAGCGGCTTGAAGCTGGCGCTGGCCACCATGTCCGTCGGGTTCTCGCCGGGTTCCAGGAACACCGGCACGATGATCCGCGCGACCTTCGTGCTGCCGTCTTTGTTGAGGCGGAGCGCGCGGCCGATGTTCTGGACGATCTCGACCTGGGAGCCGCGGGTGTCGGCGAAGCAGACGGCCTCGACTCCCCGTTCGCCGGTGATGTCGACGCCTTCTCCGAGGACGCGGCAGCTGGCGAGGAAGGCGCGGTGGACCCGGCGCCCGGCCGCGTCGATGCCGTTGGCGAACTGCCGCAGGACCTCGCGCCGCTCGGCGACGAGGTGGTCGCCGCACAGCCACGCCGACCAGACCCGGTCCGGCGGCACGTGGCGGCCGGCCTCCAGCTCGTAGAACTCCGCGTCGATCGAGGACTTCGGCAGCTTGTCGGCGGCGGCCAGGTCCTCGTCCGAGGCGTCGCGCATGTACAGCTCGGCTGCTGTCTCCGGGAGCTTCTCCGCGAACGCGGCGGCTTCCTCCACCTTCTGGTGGAACGTCATGACCGTACGCAGGTTGTACGCGGCGGCGTGCTCCAGGAGCGCGGTCTGCAGCAGCGCCAGACGCCGGCCGCGCCGCGCCTCCTCCGACTCCCCGAGGACGGGGGAGGGGTCGCGGATCTCCAGCACGTCGATCTCGAACCCGGCAAGGATCTCCCGCTCGATCGCCTCGCTCAGACCGAGCTCGGCGATCCACGCGCCGTAGGTGCCGTTGGGGTCGTCGGCCATGGTCGCGATCTCCGCCTCCTGGCCGTCCGCGCCCTTCTGCGGGCGGGGCGCGGCGAGGATGCGGGGGGTCGCGGTGAGGTAGAGCCGGAAGTCCGCCGGGATCCTCTGGTTGTCATGGATCGCCGCCCACGGACGACCAAGATCACCGGCGGTTCCGTGTGCCTCATCCACGATCGCGAGGTCGAAGCCGTCCATGCACTGGCCGTAGAGCCGCTCCCTGCCCGCCAGAGCGGCCTCCAACGGCCCGCGAACCTTCCGCTGGCCCTCGGGGGCGTCGACGTCCTCGCGGTCCACGAGAGAGGCGTACGTGGCGAACACGACCACCGGCCCGTGCCCGGCCCACAGGGCGAGCTGGATCGGGTTGGTAGTGGTGCGCACCCCCAGCGAGTTCAGCACGGCGTCGTTCTCCAGCGAGCACACCGCGACCATCGGGGCCCGGTGGCCCACCGCGCGCCACGCCTGGGCGGTCTGCACGAGCAGGTCCAGGGTCGGGACCGTGACGAGGATCCGGCCGTCTGCGAACGACTCCAGCGCGCACGCGGCAGCCATGATCGTCTTGCCCGAGCCGGTCGCTGACACGATCGTGGCACGGGCACCCTGCGGGGGCACAGATGACCTTGCAGGGAATCCCACCCACCTACGAAACGCGGAACGCTGGTCTACCTGGTGTTCCTTGAGCTGCATCACCGGAATTTCCTAGCCCTCCTATGTTGAATTTCCGTGGCTTTTCAGAGAGCCACCTACGGAATGCAGGCCGCGCCCAAATTGGTTCAGATCGACCGGAGCATCCTTGTATCAGATTCCCGACTTTCCGTCATTGTGACGAAATGGCCTACATCGAGCATAGGAAGATTATGCAATTCCTTTTCTTGGTCATGCTTTCCCGGTGCCGGACAGGCCGGCCCTCTGTCCACGTATGCTGCGTGAATCAGATAGAGAGCTGGAGGCTCGGTGGATTTGGAATGGTTGATCGGCCTTGGGGTGCTTTCGCTGCCTTTCGGTCTGAGGCTCCTTCAGGTGGAGAGAAGCAGGAAGCGCAACGGGGTGCCCGTGATGGCGGCCTGCGTGGACCACATCTACGAAGGGAACGTGCCCCAGCCGCAGAGAATTGTCTGCTCCTATCTCACAGCTGAGGGGCGAGAGTTCCGTTGGGTCGTGAGCGCCCAGCCTGATTTCCCGAAGGTGGGCGACGTGGTCCCCCTCGTCTACGACACCCGCATGGGAGGGGCCGAACGGCAGACAGACAGGAAGAGCGGCCTACTGACGTCCGGGGTCGTCCTGACCGTTCTGTCCCTTGTCTCCCTGACCACAGGTCTGCTGAGCACCTACGCGTTCTGACGGTCCATATCTCTCGGCCCACCCGGTCGTGATCAGGCCACCCGGAGGCGGCTTTCTGTCAGGGAGGTGCGTTGGCAGGAAGTCTCGTTCAGCAGGCGGGAGCTGCCGGTAGCACGTTCGGTAAGTTTTGTCAGCTGCAACAGTCCTCCCCGACACGCAGCATCCCGGGTGTTTCCCGGAACAGGTAGATCAAATGTCCCTCCTGGAAGCCAGGAGTGGCTAGGACCTCTCCTGCATTTTCGCCAACGTTACATGCTGCATCACCCTGATGCACTCGATACACTGGAACTCACACCGACGAGCGCCCCCCAACCCTTCTCCCAGCTAGCCCGGCCCGCGTCAGCGGGCCCAACGGTCCTGGAGGCGCAGCCGGAAGGACCGTCAGGCGGAGGAGCGCAGCGGATCCGCCGGCCAGACTGGAGCGAAGCGAAAGTCTGATAGCGGGACAGAGTCCCGCTGGTCCGGG
>NZ_PPFB01000005.1 GCF_002899455.1 Streptomyces sp. DH-12
CACCCGCCTGATCGCCTACATCGTCCCCGAGGAGGTCCCCGGCACCGGTGGAACACCGGCCGGCCTGCGTGAGTCCGTGCGGCAACGGCTGCCGGAGTACATGGCCCCGTCCACGTACGTCGTGCTGGACCGGTTGCCGCTGACCGCCAACGGCAAGCTCGACCGGGCCGCACTGCCCGAACCCGATGCGGGCGCGCGCGTGGACGTGCCGCGGCGCGAGCCCCGGACCGCACGCGAGCGGCTGTTGGGCTCGCTGGTCGCGCAGGCCCTGGGCGTGGACGAGGTCGGGCCCGACGACGACTTCTTCGCGCTCGGCGGGGACAGCATCGTCTCGATCCGGCTGGTCAGTCTCGCTCGCTCGGCGGGTGTCGGGCTCGCGGTCCGGGACGTCTTCGAGCAGCGGACCGTGGCCGGACTGGCCGAGGTCGCCGAGGAACTGGCCCTGTCGGCGCCCGACCCCGACGACTCCGGTGTGGGAGGGGTGGAACCGACCCCGATCATGCGCTGGTTCGACACGCGCGGTGGCGACGTGGACGCGTTCCACCAGGCGATGCTGCTGGAGGCGCCGGCCGAGCTGCGCGAGGAGCACCTCCTCGCGGCCGTTCAGGCGCTCGTGGACCACCACGACGCGCTGCGGCTGACCCGGACTCCGAGCGGTCGGGACGACGGGGGGTGGTCACTCGAGGTCGGCCCGGTGGGCTCCGTGCCGGCCGTGGATCTGGTGCACCGTGTCGAGACCGCCGATGCCGCCGTGGACGCGACGCTGGTCCGCGCACAGGCGGAGGCGGCGTCCGGCCGTCTGTCGGCAGCGCGGGGCGTGCTGATGCAGGTGGTCTGGTTCGACGCCGGACCGGCCGAACGGGGCAGGCTGCTGGTCGTCGTCAACCATCTCGTCGTCGACGGGGTGTCCTGGCGCATCCTGCTCCCCGATCTCATCGCCGCCTGCCAGGCCGCCGGGGCAGGCCGTACGCCGCGGCTGAACCCGGTGGGCACCTCCCTGCGCCGGTGGGCGAGTCTCCTCGCGGCCGAGGCCCGGCGGCCGGCCCGCACCGCGGAGGCGGCGCTGTGGACCGGACTGCTCACGGCGGCCGACCCGCCGCTGACCAGCGGTCGGCTGGACCCCGCGCGGGACACCGTGGGCCGGGCGCGCGCACTTACGCTCTCCCTGCCGCCCGAGGTCACCACCCCGCTCCTGACGTCCGTGCCCACGGCCTTCCACGCGAAGGTCGACGACGTCCTGCTCACCGCGCTCGCCCTGGCGGTCGCCCAATGGCGCCGGAACCACGCCCGAGGCCGCCACACGGCCCTCCTGGTGGACGTGGAGGGACACGGGCGCGAGGAAATCGTCGAGGGCGCGGACCTCTCGCGCACCGTGGGGTGGTTCACCTCGCTGTATCCCGTTCGCGTCGACCCGGGCCCGCTGGCCTGGGAAGAGGTGGTCGGCGGCGGACCGGCGCTCGGGCAGGCCCTGAAACGGGTCAAGGAACAGGTGCGCTCCCTGCCCGACCGGGGCATCGGCTTCGGACTGCTGCGGCACCTCAACCCCGAAACCGGACCGGCACTGGCCGGGCTCGCCGTACCGCAACTCGGATTCAACTACCTCGGCCGGTTCCCCTCAGCGGGCGCCCCCGTGGTCCCGGGCCACCCGCAGTGGACCGTGGCCGCCGAGACCGGTCTGCTGAGCGGCGCCGATCCGGCGACCGCCCTGGCACACGGGCTGGAGGCCAACAGCATGGTCCGCGACGCCCCGGACGGGCCGGAACTGGAGGCCGTCTGGACCTGGGCGCCAGACCTCTGGACCGAACGGGACGTGCGCGCCCTGGCCGACCACTGGTTCCGGGCGATCCGCGGACTGGTCCGGCACGGCGAACGTTCCGGCACCGGCGGTCACAGCCCCTCGGACTTCCCCCTGACCGAACTCAGCCAGCACGACATCGAGCAGCTCGAAGCAGCGTGGAAGGTGCAGAAATGACGTCGTCGGGCCTGGAAGACATCCTCCCCCTCTCCCCGATGCAGGAAGGGCTGCTGTTCCACTCCCGCTACGAGCAGGACGGCGCGGACGTCTACGCGGTACAGCACGTCTTCGCCGTCGAGGGCGCCCTCGACGCGGCACGCCTGCGCGCCGCCGTGCTCGCTCTCGTGCGACGTCACCCGAACCTGCGCGCCGGGTTCCGGCAGGTGGACTCCGGCCGGACCGTGCAGCTGATACCGCGGCAGATCGACCTTCCCTGGGACGAGTTCGACCTGTCGGCCCTCCGTGAAGCTGACGCGGAGGCGGAGCTTGCCCGGCTCGCCGCCAAGGAGCACGCCCGCCGGTTCGACCTGGCCGAGCCGCCTCTGCTGCGCTTCTCTCTGGTGCGCCTCGCCGAGGAGCGCCACCGTCTGATCATGACCACCCACCACATCCTGCTCGACGGCTGGTCGACACCCCTGCTCGTACGCGAGCTGACCGCGCTCTACGACAGCGAGGGCGACACCGGCGCGCTGCCCCGGGTGGTCCCCTACCGTCAGTACCTGGGGTGGCTCGCGCAGCAGGACCAGCCGGCGGCGGAGGCGGCCTGGCGGGAGGCGCTCGGCGGCCTCGGCCAGCCGACGCTGCTCACCCCGGTGGACCCGGGGCGTCCCGGGCTGATGCCGGAGCGGATCACGGTGGAGCTGGACGAGGACCGCACCGCGGCTCTGGCCGACTGGGCACGGCGGCACGGGGTGACCCTGAACACCGTGCTCCAGACGGCCTGGGGGCTCGTGCTGAGTCGGCGCACCGGCCACGACGACGTCGTGTTCGGGACCGTGGTGGCGGGCCGGGACCCGCGGCTGTCCGGAGTCGAGAACATGGTGGGACTGCTCATCAACATGGTGCCTGTGCGGGTGTCCCTGGATCCGGCGCAGTCACTGCTGACCACCGTCGAACAGGTGCAGAGCGCACAGTCGCGGCTCACCGGGCACCACCACCTCGGGCTCGCCCGCATCCAGCAGCTGGCCGGCCTGGGCGACCTCTTCGACACCTCCCTGGTCTTCGAGAACTACCCGTGGGACGAACCCGGTGAACGGCCGGAGACCGGGCTGCGGATCACCCCCGACCTGGGCCTCGGGCGAGACGCGACGCACTACCCGCTGACCCTGATCGCCGCTCCGGGGCGCCGCCTGTACGTCCGGCTGGACTACCGTGACGACCTCTTCGACCGGGCGACGGCCGCCGGATTCGTCGACCGGCTCATCCACGTGCTCGACCTCGTCGTCACGGATCCCTCCCGGCCGATCGGGCGGAT
>NZ_PPFB01000006.1 GCF_002899455.1 Streptomyces sp. DH-12
ACAGCTCCCCCACCACACCGGGCGCCACCAACTCCAGACCCGGACCCAGCACGTAGGTACGCGTGTTGGCGATCGGCCGGCCGATCGGTGGCGTGCCCGCGCCGTCGGCGAGGTCCGCGGCGGTCGACCAGATGGTGGTCTCGGTGGGGCCGTAGAGGTTCGTCAGGTCGTCGGTGAGCGTGCGCATCGACTCGGCGAGCGGAGTCGGCAGGGCCTCACCGCCGACCAGGATGCGCAGGGCGCGCAGGGCGTCCGGCTCGTGCGCCACCAGAAGCTGCCACAACGAGGGGGTGCCCTGCACGACCGTGACGCCGTGCCGGGCGATCAGGTCCAGCACGGCGGACGGCTGGGGGACGGCCTCCTTGGGGGCGAGGACGACCGTGGCGCCCGACAGGAGCGGGTGGTACAGCTCCAGCGCGGCGATGTCGAACGCGACCGTGGTGACCGCCAGCAGCCGCTCCCCCGTCCGCAGCGGGACCTTGCGCCGCATGGCTTCGAGGAAGTTGAGCAGCGGGGCGTGCGGCACGACCACGCCCTTGGGGCGACCGGTCGAGCCGGACGTGTAGATCACGTACGCGGCGGACTCGGGAGCCGGTGGCACGGCGTGGCCGGTTTCGGCCGGGTCGGTATCGGGACAGGAGTCCAGCAGGGCCTGTGCGTCCGGGGAGTCCAGCACCAGTCGTCCCGCCGTATCACCGCTCGGCGTCCGGGAGTCCGTGGACAGCGTGGTGAGCAGCAGAGCGGGCCGCGCGTCCTCGAGCACGTACGCGAGGCGGCCGGCCGGGTGGTCCGGGTCCAACGGCAGATACGCGGCGCCGCTCTTGAGCACGGCCAGCAGGGCGACCACCAGCTCGGCGGAACGCGGCAGCGCCAGCGCGACCACTTGGTCCGGCCCCGCGCCCCGGCGCAGCAGGGCGTGCGCGAGGCGGTTGGCACGGCGGTCCACTTCCGCATAGGTCAGGGAGGTGTCCCCGACGATCAGGGCCACGGCGTCCGGGGTGGCGGCGGCCTGCTCGGCGAAGCGGACCGGCAGCAGTTTCTCGCCGATCTCGGTCTCGGTGTCCAACCAGGCGCCCAGGAGCTGCCGGTGTTCCTCGGGGGTGAGGATGTCGA
>NZ_PPFB01000007.1 GCF_002899455.1 Streptomyces sp. DH-12
GTAGGTGGCGCTCGGCCCCTCCATCTTGTGCAGGAACCACAGCCGGCGCTGGGCGAACGACAGCGGCACCGCGTCGGGCAGCTGCTGCCTGACCAGGGCGAGCCGTGCGGGCCCTGCGGTGTCCAGACGGGCCGCGACCGCACCCGCGGTCCGTGCCTCGAAGAGGGTGCGCAGGCCGATCTCGACGCTGAAGGCGGCCCGAATGCGGGCGATCAGACGGGTGGCCAGGAGCGAGTGGCCGCCGAGTTCGAAGAAGTCGTCGTCGACGCCGACCCGGGCCAGCCCGAGCACCTGCGCGAACAGGTCGCACACGATCTGCTCCTGCGGCGTGCGCGCCTCCCGCCCGGCTCCGGCCGACGTGAAGTCCGGCGCGGGAAGAGCCGCCCGGTCCAGCTTGCCGTTGGCCGTCAGCGGCAGGCTGTCGAGGGGAACGACGACCGAGGGCACCATGTGTTCGGGCAGCCGCTCGCGCGCGAACTCCCTTGCCTCTCGGGGCCGCAGGACGTCGCGAGTCACCACGTAGGCCACGAGTCGGGTCCTGCCGGGCTGGTCCTCGCGGGTCACCACGGCGGCCTGGGCGATGTGGGGGTGCTCGGTGAGGACGTTCTCGATCTCACCGGGCTCGATGCGGAAGCCGCGGACCTTGATCTGGTGGTCGGCGCGCCCGACGAACTCCAGTTCGCCGTCCTGGTTCCAGCGCACCAGGTCA
>NZ_PPFB01000008.1 GCF_002899455.1 Streptomyces sp. DH-12
CCCCTCACCGACGCGCCCACCCGGCCCTGGGCCGCGCACGCCGACGCCCAAGCCAACCTCGCCGCTCTGAGGCAGCAGCTGGCGGAGGGGCGGCCCGCGGAACTCCGTCTGACCGGCGTCCCGAACCCCCGCCTCGCCCACGAACTCGCCGTGCGACGGGCCCTCGACGACGGCACACCTCTGCCCGACCGCCCCACCGCGTCACCGACCGGCCTCGACGCCTTCCACACCCTGGGCGACGAGCACGGCTACTGGACCGGCGTCACCTGGAACACCCAGGACACGCACGCCGTGGACATCGTCTTCGTCGATCGCAGCCTGCTGTCCGGCCGCGCCCCCGTCGGCACCTACGCCGCGCTGCCCACCAGCGCCGCCACCGCGCCGCTGTCCACGTGGGCGACCAACCCCGCCGCCCGCCGCGGCACCGGGGCCCTGGTCACCAAGCTCCGCGAGCACACCCGCGACCACCTGCCCGACTACATGGTCCCGTCGGCCATCGTCCCCCTCGACCGGCTCCCCCTGACGGCCAACGGTAAGCTGGACCGGGCCGCCCTGCCCGCACCCGAGTTCGCGACGGCCGGATCCGGTCGAGGCGCGCGCACCCCGCAGGAGCAGATCGTGTGCGATCTGTTCGCGCA
>NZ_PPFB01000009.1 GCF_002899455.1 Streptomyces sp. DH-12
GGCCACACCGGCCCCCGCGATGTACAGCTCTCCCACCACACCGGGCGCCACCAGCTCCAGCCCCGGACCCAGCACGTAGGCGCGGGTGTCGGTGATCGGCCGGCCGATCGGCGCGGTGAGCGGCCAGGTGTCGGGGGCGTCGCTCAGGGTGTGGGCGGTGACCACATGGGTCTCGGTGGGCCCGTAGTGGTTGTGCAGCACGCGCCCTGGTGCCGAGGTGTGGAACTCACGGACGACGCGGCTCAATGTGAGCGCCTCGCCCGCCTGGGCGATGACCCGCAGCCGGGGCAGCGCGCGTCCCTGCTCGACGGCGGCCTCGGCGACGGCTTCCACCACGAGGTTGGGCGCGAACAGTTCCTCCACCTCGTGCTCGTCCAGCCACTCGACGAACCGGGCCGCGTCCCGCCTGACGTCCTCGTCCGGGATCACCAGGGTCTTGCCGAACATCAGTGCCGACAGCATCTCCTGGGCGGAGACGTCGAAGCTGATGGCCGTGAACTGAGCGGTCCTCGTGCCGGGTGTGCCACCGACGGCGTCGTGGTGCCACTCCAGCAGGTTCACCAGCGCGCCCGCGGGCATGACGACGCCTTTGGGCCGGCCGGTGGAGCC
>NZ_PPFB01000010.1 GCF_002899455.1 Streptomyces sp. DH-12
GTGTCGAAGTGGCCCTGCGGAAGGTCGCCGAAGTCGTGGGCGGGCCGGGTGCGGAGGTGGACCCGGGCGGCCAGCACGGGGTCGGCGTCGACGTGCCGCCGGAGTTCGTCGATGACGGTGCCGGAGAAGTCGGTGCCCCAGTACTCCTCGCACTCGGGGGCCAGGCGGGCCAGGAGCAGGCCGGTGCCGACACCGATCTCCAGGACGCGGCGCGGCCGCAGGGACCGGATGCGGTCGACGGTCGTGTCCCGCCATTCCCGCATCTCGGGCAGCGGGATCGGCCGGCCGTCGTAACTGCTGTTCCAGCTGGCGAAGTTCTCGCCGAAGGACGTCCGGGGCGCCGAGGTGTACACGGCGTCGTACAGGTTCCGCCACTCGCCGAGCTGGTCCTGTTCCACGGCCTCGTCGTGCTCGCGCGCCGTGGTGTCGGCCACGACGTAGGCGACGAGCCGGGTGTCACCGGGCTGGTCCTCGCGGACGACGACGGCTGCCTGCGCGATGTCCGTGTGGTCGGTCAGGACCTCCTCGATCTCGCCGAGTTCGATGCGGAATCCGCGGATCTTGATCT
>NZ_PPFB01000011.1 GCF_002899455.1 Streptomyces sp. DH-12
GGTGCAGGAAGTCGTTCCGGTCGATCCAGAGGCCGAGCCGGGGGCTGCCGGTCAGGTCCGGAGCGGCGGGGATGCCGGCCTCGGGGGTTGTGGGCCCGCCGGGAATTTCGGTGCCCGACCACCGGACGGGACGGCCGGCCGCGACCAGTGCGCGGACCTGCTCCGGGTGGGACACGAGGGTGGCCACCGCGCTCGGCACGTCGGCGGCGAGTTCGTCGGGTACCACCAGGAAGTCGGTGTTGTTGCCGGGCGTCAGCGTCGCGACGTACTCCGAGCGCCGGCCGCGGCCGCCGGCCAGGGCGACGGTGTCCACGACGGCGGGGACGATGGTTGTGTCCGTGCAGTCGACGACGATGGCGTTGTCGT
>NZ_PPFB01000012.1 GCF_002899455.1 Streptomyces sp. DH-12
GCCACCCTGGTCTTCGACCACCCGACCCCGGAGGAACTGGCTCAGCGGCTCGTCTCCGACCTGGTGGGTGAGGACACCACCGCCCCCACCACCGCTCTCGCCGGCACGGCGGCCGACGAGCCGATCGCGATCGTCGGTATGAGCTGCCGGTTCCCCGGCGGCACGGATTCCCCGGCGGAGTTCTGGAACCTCGTCCGGTCCGGAGCCGACGCGGTCTCCGGCTTCCCCGAGGACCGCGGCTGGGACCTTGGCCGCCTCTACGACGCTGACCCCGACAAGGCGGGCGCCTCGTACGTCCGGGAGGGAGGTTTCCTCTACACGGCGGCCGAGTTCGACGCGGAGCTGTTCGGGAT
>NZ_PPFB01000013.1 GCF_002899455.1 Streptomyces sp. DH-12
GGGCAGGAAGGTGCCCCGGGTCTGGCCGAGCGAGACCGGCACGCCCAGTTCCCCGGCCAGCCGGGCCGCGCCAAGCAGCCGGAACAGCGCATGCCGGCGGACGTCGGGGGACGGGTCGGTCAGGGTCAGCCGGTCCTGCGCCGCCACCGGTCCGGTGCCGATGCCCAGGACCTTCAGGCCGGCGGCCTCGACGGTCCGGGCCAGCGTCTCGGCGTCGTGCGCGCCGGTCTCCCGGACCTGTACCTCCACCCCGTCGTAACCGAGTTCGGCCAGATCGCGGACGGCCTCGGCGAGCGGCGCCGAGTGGCCGAGTGGCATGGATGAGACGCAGTCGTTCCCGGAGACCGTGTAGGCCACCGGCCAGGGCAGTACTGCGCTCATGGCGTGACCACCTGCGCCCCGACCGGGACGAGCAGGCCGCGCAGCTCACGGGCGGCGGCACCGGCGCCGTCCAGTACCGGCACACCGAGCAGGGCCGCCAGGGCGTCGCGGACCGGCGTGAGCGAGTACTGCGCCAGGAGCACCGCGTCGGCGTCTGTGCCCCCGACCGTACGGAGGGCGTCCGCCAGGAGTCGGGCCGCCTCCTCGGGGCCGGCGCCGGCGGCAGCCTCGCTCAGCGCGGTCACGATGTCGACCGGGCGGCCCGGGCGGACGGCCGGGACGAGCGCTTCCAGCTGGGCGACTGCCGCCGGTACGGCCGGCGGGGTGGAAGCGACGACGGCGATCCGCCGGTACGGGCCGGCCAGGGCGGCCTTGAACATCGACTCGTCCGACTTCAGCACCGGCACGTCCCACAGCACGCGGGCGGTGTCCACCACCTCCCCGTAGGAGGAGCAGGTCAGCAGCAGACCCTGGGCGCCACCGTCCATGACGTGTGCGATCAGCCGGAGCATGCGGCGACGCAGTGCGTCGGTGAGGCCGCCGGTCGCGTTGGCGTCGTCCAGCAGGCGGTCGTCCAGCACGTTCCAGACAGTGGCCTGCGGAAACTCCTGGGCGAACGCGTCCTGGGCGATGCGGTGGGCGGCCGGCACGGCGTGGATCATGGCGACCAGGGGAGGGGATTCGATCACCGGGTTCTTACCTCTTCCGGTAGGCGGGGACCGGCAAGGGTCCCGACCGAGGACCGGCCTCCGGACGACGCGGGAAATGTTTCCCGACGGCGGAGAACACGGGCCCGAGATGGGGGCGGCAGCGTGGTGTATCGGTGCCGCGCCGCCACTCTAGGTCCAACCGGTCAACCGGTCAACCGGTTGTGCGTAGGGCTGGGCCTCCGGCTGCCGGAAGAGGTCCGGCAGCCCCCCGTGGCCCCTACCCCTCGCGCTGTTCGAGCGCCTTCATCAGGCGCCGGGAGGCGCCGTCCATGTGCCGGGCCATCGCCGCGCGGGCGGCCTCCGCGTCACCGTTCGCGACCGCCTCGAAGATCGGTACGTGGTCGTCGTAGGCCACCTTGCGGGAGCGGACCGCCCCCGTGCGCTCCACCCAGCCGCGCTGGATCATCGCCCGCATCCCCTTGAGCATGTCCCGCAGCACGGTGTTGCCGGCCAGTTCGCCCAGGGCGGCGTGGAAGGCGGTGTCCGCCTCCGGGAACTCCGCGTCCGGGCACTCCCGCATCGCCGTCAGTCGGGTCCGGAGCAGTTCGACGCCCGCCTCGTCGCGGGCCTGCGCGGCCAGTCCCGCGACGACCACCTCCAGCTCCGCACGGGCCTGCACCATGTCCCGGGCGCCCCGCTCGCCGAGCACCAGCCCCAGTTCGAAGAGCCGGTAGAGCACGTCCGAGTCGGTGCCGCGGAAGTAGGTGCCGCTGGACTGCCGGATCTCCAGCAGGCCGAGGAAGCCGAGCGACTTGATCGCCTCGCGCACGGTGGGCCGGTTCACCCCGAGCATCTCGGTGAGCTGTCGCTCTGAGGGGATGCGGTCGCCGGGCTGGACCTCGCCGGACATCAGGTAGTCGATCAGGCGGCGGGAGACCTCGGCGGCCAGCGGCTCGCGCGGCTCGACCGTGATTCTGGCGAGTTCGGCCATCGATTTCCTCACTTCGGTATTGACGCGATGGCCGGATTCTAGTTACCTACCGGCAATCCGGTAAACCGGTTGTCCGGAAGTCGACGGGTCCGAGTCACCCGTCCTTCCCCGTGTCGGCCACCCCGGACGTCCCAGCCATGCCAGGCGCACCCCTGACCTCCCCACCGGGCCCAGCCCCGCCACAACCGTGCGCCCGCCCAGCCCGCCGTACAGGAGCCGCACGTACCATGACCGACCCGACGCACGAGCCGAGTACGGCCTTGCGTGCGCTGCCGGTCGCCACCCGAACCGACACGCACTGACCTCACGCGCCGTTCCGCGCCGCCGCCCGACCGGCGGCCCTCAGTCCTGCCCCAAG